>NZ_JAVRCL010000010.1:0-159166 GCF_034530775.1 Nostoc sp. DedSLP04
TTTCATCAAGGTCTACTTCCAGTTTATGGCTTAACCGCCTTGGCGGTTGCTATATTTTGCAGTTATATTAAGCCAAATATTATATATATTACCTTAGTTGTCAGTTAATTAAAGCAAAAATAAATCTAGCTAAAATTTTATTTTTTAAACTTATCATTCAAACCTTGTAAAGAATAAATCTCTTGGATTAAGAATAAGAATTATTCATACAACTCCTAACTTTATTATGTATGGGAGTCCCATTTGCCTGTACTAACATCTTGTTTACAGCATAATAGCTAGATTTTATCCACTATTTGAACTAGGCAACACTACTACAAATTTTATATTATTTATTCATCTGATTTTTTTTGTTTTTCATCTGTCTGTAAATAGCTGCAATGTTGCGGGCATCATCAATGCCACGATGATGTGTACCTTTTAATTCTATCCCCAACTCATTGAGAGCTTGTGCCATGCCAAATTTTTTAGATACGCCAAGATATTCCGAAAATTCCTCTTTGATATTTATGTGTTCTGAAGTAAAAGGATAAGGGAAATTATGAAACGTGCAATCTTGAATAAATTGCTTTTTGTCATAATTACCCCAAGAACAAAAAATATAGTCAGGAAATAAATTAATCCATTCTTTGAAGCGAGAAATTGCTTCTAAAAATTTTGGCGCTTCGTCAACATATTGCTGGCGAATACTAGTCAATTCTGTGCAAAAATTTGTCAGTTGCGGATGTCTCACAGGTTGGATGAATTGCTGAAACTCCGAATCAATTTCCCACGTTGTTCGGTTGAGCATCACTGCACCGATTTCAATGATTTCCATTTGGTGACGTGGAATAGTTTTACTGTTACAGCATGTAGCTTCCAAATCAACTATCAGATAATAGTGAGATATTCTAGTATTCATATTAGATTGAGAAGAATATTAGTAACTTTTTATACTTATATTTTAAAATTATAAAGTTTGTAGTAACTGCATACATTATACTACAAAAACGTAATGTTTACAGTAGCTTTGCTTTTTTCATTTATTTGAACCACAACCTTCTGTATAGGCTTACAGGTAGCTGTAAGATTACAGAAATTTAGATTGATGAAAAAGGTTTAACCCAACGGAGTTGAATAGCCATATCAAGAACGATCGCAGCCAGCGCAAACCATAACAAACTTTCTGCCGCCAACACCAAAAAAGGCCAAATTGCGCTGTGGGAATTCCACCCAAATTCTATCTGAGTTAATCCGCGCACCAAGCCAAAGGCTAACACGCCACCAGCTTTGAGTTGGGGATTTTGATCGGAGCGGATGATATAGCGGTAGGTGACACCAAATAGGAAACCAGTAAAAGTTGCGATCGCACCACTCACCACCAAGTGCCAGTTAACATCACTTTGCAGACATACAAGTGTCTGAAAATACTTTGCCAGTATGAAAGTATTCAACAGGTTAGCGATCGCAAAAGCCAAACACACAGAGAATCCCCCAACTATTCCAGCCTTGAGGGATTCTATGCGTTCTGCCATTAATTGAGGATCTAAAATTGAGTTCACTCTATATAGAAGTTAAGGATTAGGTATTAGGGAAATTTTTCCTTACTCTCCAGTATGATAAATGCTTGAGCAGCTTTGTCATTAATTAAATACCGCTCTCAAGTGGGAATTTTGATGATAAATTCGGTTCCCATACCAGGTTGAGAATTTACTTCTAATATACCTTCGTGTTTTTCTACAATAATTTGGTATGCGATCGACAAGCCAAGTCCAGTACCTTTGCCAACAGTTTTTGTCGTAAACAACGGCTCAAACAAGCGTTTTTTCAGCCGTTCAGGAATACCAATCCCATTGTCAGCAATCCGAATTATAACCAATTGTTGAGAATCTATTTCTGTGATAATTTTAATCTGAGGAATTATATTGCTGATTTTGCCTTCCATTATAGCTTCATCAAGGGCATCAATTGCATTCGCGAGAATGTTCATAAACACTTGATTCATCTGCCCTAGATAACACTTAACCTGTGGTAATTCTCCATAATTTTTAATCACTTCAATGCGGGGACGATCGCTATTAGCATGGAGGCGGTGTTGCAAAATCATTAGGGTACTATCTATTCCTTGATGTAAATCAGCAGATATTTTGGCATCGCTATCCGAGCGACAGAAACTGCGGAGTGAACTAGAAAGGTTGCGAATTCGTTCGCTTCCTATGTGGAGTGAGTTCAAGATTTTTCCCATATCTTCGAGAACAAAGTTTAGATCCAAGTTCTCAATAGTTTTGGTAATTTTGGCTGTTGGATTTGGATACTCTTGTTCATATAGTAGAAGCAACTCGGTTACTGCTGTAATATATTCTTGCAAGGGTGGAATATTGCTGGAAATAAAGTTGATCGGGTTATTGATTTCATGGCCAATACCAGCGATTAGCTCTCCGAGTGTTGATAGTTTCTCTTGCTGTACTAATTGGACTTGGGCTTTTTGCAAAGCCCTGGTGCGATCGCTAACTTGTTGTTCCAAAGATTCAGTCAATTGTTTGAGTTGTAAATGTACGCGTACTCTTGCAATCACTTCTTCTTGTGCAAATGGTTTCGGGATATAGTCAACTGCGCCAAGGGAAAATCCCTTCGTTTTGCTCTCTGTATCCGCTAATGCAGTAGTGAAAATAATCGGAATGTTTTGGGTAACAGGATTGGCTTTGAGGCGGCGACAAGTTTCAAATCCGTCAATACCAGGCATTTGTACGTCCAGCAAAATCAATTCTGGTTGATTGCGTTCGACTTGAGCGATCGCACTTTCTCCATCGACTGCAACCCGAAAACGAAAACCCTCACTATTAAGCGCTTCACACAGGAGAGATAAATTTGTGGGATTATCATCCACAATCAAAATAAATCCGGTATCTGAGGTTTTAAGCATGATTAATTAAAAATTGAAATTTAACTCAAATTAATTGATATATTCTTGAATAAAAGTTTCCAAACGTTTGAGTTGGAAATTACTAGCAAGCTGGACGATTTGCTGGACAAAAATGCTTAAAAGCTCGTCAGATTTAGAAAGTTCCTCGGCCAGTTCCAAAACTTTTTGAATATCACCGTCTTTTGTCAGTTCGAGTAAATCTTGCAAAACCTCTTTGGCAGGATAAATCATCTCATTTGGTCGATCCAAAGCATCTATATTGGTTTTTTTGATTTCATCTACCTTTACGTCAAAAATCCATTCCAGTTGCAAAAACTGTCGTAGCATTTCCAGCAGCGTTTCAGCTTCTACAGGCTTTGGTAGAAATGCATTTGCACCTACATCAATACTCTTGTACTGGTCGGCTGCAAACACACTGGCTGAGGAAGCGATGACAGCAATCTCTTTAAATTGCTCAGATTTACGTAAACGATCGATCAACTCAAATCCATTCAATATAGGCATCACTAAGTCAGTAATAATCAAGTCTGGTTTGTGGGCTAGAGCCTTTTCCCATCCTTCCTGACCCTGACTAGCTTCTACAACAGTAAACCCAACTGGTTCTAGTAAATTTACAATTACCGATCGATTTTCCCATTTGTCATCCGCAATCAAAATGGTGCGGCTTTGTCCTTGATAACCAATAATAGTTCCTTGCTCAACCACTCTAGAAACCTTTGCCCAGTCTTTAGATTCTGGAAATTCTGCCTCAAACCAGAAAGTACTACCTTTGCCAAATTCACTTTGTACCTGAATCTGACCACCCATCAACAAAACAATGTTTTGGCTGATTGCTAATCCCAAACCTGTACCTTCAGATTGTCGTTTTTGATTTCCTACTTGTTCAAAGGGTTGGAAGATTTTCTGCGCTTGTTCAGGGATTATCCCCGCACCAGTATCTATTACCTCAAAACGAATTTTGTAGTTAGTTTTTCCATTGGTGTTTGATTGTTTAGCAATGACCTTAACTTTGAAGGTGACACTACCTTCATTAGTAAATTTAATCGCGTTACTAAGCAAGTTAATCAGTACTTGCCGCAAGCGTTTTTCATCAGTATGAATGCCCGTTGGTAAATTAGGATCGAGTTGGACGTGAAATGCAATCACCTTTTGTTCTGCGCGGATGCGAGAAATTTCAGTCACGCTATCTATAAAGGCAGGTAAGTAGAAATCAACAGGATACAATTCTAGTTTCCGGGCTTCTATTTTAGAGAGATCCAGAACATCATTAATTAGGGTTAAAAGATGAGAACCACATTGATAAATGATGCTGACTCCTTTACGTCCTTTCTCACTCAAAGATTCTGTGCGTTGAAGAATTTGTGTATAGCCCAAAATACCGTTAAGAGGTGTGCGTAGTTCATGACTCATATTGGCGAGAAATTCACTCTTGGCTTGGCTGGAGTTTTGAGCAACTTCTTCTGCAAGGCGTAATTCTTTTTCGATGCGCTTGCGCTCGACAATTTCAGTTGAAAGCGCTCGATTGATAACTTCTAACTGGGTTGGACTAGGTAGTGTTAGAGCTTGAGGCATGAGATAAAATAACGCAAATGCCGTATATATCGAAATAATGGCAGTTAGAGCTTTTAAACTACCTGCAACCCAATAATTTGGATGCCAAAGCGTCCAAATATCCATTAAGTGCCCAGTACCGCAAGCAATGATAAAAGCACCAAATAACAAAAAGACGCCATTAAAAGGAAGGTCTTTACGCTTAGAAATAAAGTAAATCAGTAGGAAGGGAATAGAATAATAGGCTAGAGCGATCGTGGCATCAGAAATAATGTGCAGCCAGACTAATCCAGTTTGCCAAAGATAACAATGTCCATGAGGTATAAAACCGTTGGAGTGGAAAGGATAGTTGAAAAATGTCGGCATGATATTAGGGGTTGCTGGATTGGAAATATATACCCATAGCCCTAGTATTCCCAAAAGTATCAAGTCAGAAAGCGCGATCGCTACTTTTTTACATTCGTGTTTATCGTTGCTTTAAGTACTAACGTATCAAGAAAAGTTGGTGTCTTTTTTGTGTAAACGTACTCTGTCGTAAAGATCACACGCAAAAGTTACAATCTGATTGATAAAAAAATCTCAGCCTGCCCAATCCCTGTATGATAAGTATTAGAAACCTTTTGTAATTATTTGAAAAGTGGGACTATGGAGATTTTGACACTAGGTTGGGTAGCGTTGTTAGTTGTGTTTACTTGGTCAATTGCAATGGTAGTGTGGGGACGTAACGGACTATAGAGGCATTGTGGAAAGTCCATTCTTGAGTATTTTGGTTTTATTTGCTGTAGTGCTGCTCGTAGTAGTCACTGGTGGTATTGGTTATTTAACCCTGGCGGATTGGCGCGATCGCCGTCGTCGAGATGAAGAAAAACGCACCACCCGCAGCACCACTCCCAAGCGGCGATAGTTTTCTGGTAATTGAAAATCTTTTTGTAGGGACGCGATACAATCGCGTCCCTACATTGTTTTTATGACATTCCCAGGAAATAACTGTTACCTTTGCGATCGCAACGGGAATCATGAAATAGAAGACTTTCAATATTTAAAGTCCCACTGGGAATGGAAAACTCCTCTACTACTCAATCCATACAACCAAATTCAGAACGGCAAGAATCTCATTCAGATGTAACATGCTCCTTGCGTCAGAATGAGCAACAAAAAGCCTTATCTGGAGTTATTGCCCGTATTCGGGAGTCTCTAGACATAGAAACTATTTTCAAAATTACAGTCACTGAAGTCCGCCAACTTCTGAAAAGCGATCGGGTTGGCGTGTTTCGTTTTTATCCTGATTTGGCATGGGAAGGAGAATTTATCTATGAAGATGTGGCAACCGAATGGAATTCGGCATTAGCAGCCAAACTGCGCGACCACTGCTTTAGTGAGGAGTTCGCAGGACTTTATCAGCAAGGTCGAATTAGAGCAATAACTGATATTTATCAAGTAAATGCCAGTGATTGCTATATCCAGATTTTAGAAAAATTCCAAGTACGTGCCAGTATAATTGCCCCCTTGATCAAAGGTAAAGATTTATGGGGATTGTTGTGTATTCATCAGTGTGGTAATCCTCGACAATGGGAAGCATCAGAAATTGAGTTTGTGCAATTAATTGCCGAACATCTAGGAGTTGCTTTACAGCAAGCAGATTTCTTAGAACAAGTCAAACTACAATCAACAGAACTAGCACAAGCAAAAGCTAGAGAAAAAGCGGCTCAATGGCAGAAAACTATAGCTATCACCATTGAGAAAATTCGCCAGTCCTTAGATTTGGAAATCATTTTCCACACAACCACCGCAGAACTTAGGCAGCTACTAAATGCCGATCGCGTCGCTATCTATCGGTTCAATCCCGATTGGAGTGGTGAATTCGTGTTTGAATCAGTGGCAGAGGGTTGGGTTTCCCTCATAGATCAACAGTCGCAACGCCCGGAATTGAAAGATAACGTCAGCGAATGTAGCGCCAAAGATTTAGCTAAACCTCCAGTCGCTGATACCTATTTACAAGATACAGAGGGTGGGAACTTCACTCAGTGTGAAGTGTACCGAATTTGTAATGATATTTACAATTCAGGCTTTAGTGACTGCTACATTAAAATTTTAGAGATATATCAAGCAAAAGCTTATGCGATCGTTGCTATTTACCACGGTCAAAAGCTCTGGGGCTTGCTAGCAGCATACCAAAATGCTGAAACCCGTGATTGGCAAAAAGATGAGGTTTACTTGCTTACCCAAGTTGGCACCCAACTAGGTGTGGCTTTGCAGCAAGCGGAATTTATCCAACAAATGCAGATTCAAGCAGCAGATATCAGCAAAGCTGCTGAAAGGCAAAGAGCGTTAGCGCACACAGTAGAAAAAATTCGTCAGTCTCTTGAAATTGAAGCCATATTTAAAACCACTACTCAAGAAGTTCGTCGGTTATTAGAAGTGGAACGAGTCGCAATTTATCGCTTCTATCCTGATTGGAGTGGCGAATTTGTGGCTGATTCGATCGTTGATGGCTGGACACCAATGGTTAAGCCGCAGCCTGTGACAGAACGCGTTCTTGTGCAAGGAAAACAAGCGGGTAAGTATGCACGTAATGAAGTTTTTGTACCAATTTCTCAGGGTGAAAAGCTGTGGGGATTGCTAGTAGCTTATCAAAACTCCCAGCCCCGTTATTGGCAAGATGAAGAAATCAACTTGCTAGCCCAAGTTGGCGTTCAATTGGGGGTAGCATTACAGCAAGCTGAATCCTTGACACAGATGCAGGTGCAAGCCGAAAAACTGGCTCAAGCCGCCGAACGAGAACGGAAAGCAGCCGAAAGACAGAAGGCCTTAGCTGCAACAGTGGAGAAAATCCGCCACTCTCTTGATATTGACACCATTTTTGCGACCAGTACAGAAGAAGTCCGACGGTTATTGGAAGTTGACCGAGTGACAATCTATCGATTCGGGACTGATTGGAGTGGGAAATTTGTTGCTGAGTCTTTAGCCGAAGGTTGGACACCAGTAAAGGAAATTGTACCTGCAATGTCTACGACAGGCTACGCCTATGCAAGTAATTACTTGCAAGAAACCCAAGGCGGGGATTTTGCTAATGGTAAAACTCTTGTTATTAAGGATGTTTACAGCACCGATGATTCTTCTATTCCTTATATTGCGCTGATTGAACTCATGGAGGCTAGGGCATATATGATTGTGCCGATTTTTCAGGGTGAGAAACTTTGGGGATTGCTAGCAGCTTATCAAAATATCAAACCCCGTGATTGGCAAGAAGATGAAGTAGATTTGTTGATGCAAATTGGTACTCAGTTAGGCGTAGGACTTCAGCAAGCGGAATTACTAGAACAAACTCAATGTCAAAAAGAAGAGTTGACCCAGACTCTGAAAGAATTACAGGACACTCAGAGCCAGTTAATTCAAAGTGAAAAAATGGCAGGTTTGGGGCAGTTAGTTGCTGGTGTAGCACATGAAATTAATAACCCGATTAGTTTCATTTATGGGAATATCACTTATGTTACTGAACATACCGAAAATTTATTTAAATTACTGCGCCTTTATCAGAAACAGTATTCTAAAGCAACAGGAGAAATTCAAAAGCAAGTAGCAGCACTAGATTTAGATTTCATCAGTGATGATTTGCCCAAAATTCTGACTTCAATGAAGATAGGGGCAGAGCGGATCTCTCAATTAGTCTTGTCGTTACGAAGTTTTTCTCGGCTTGACGAATCAGGAATGAAGCCCGTTGACCTTCATGAAGGTATCGACAGTACTTTACTAATTTTACAACATCGCCTGCAACCACAAACTAATTCTTTTGCTATTGAGGTAGTTAAGCAATATGGTGAATTGCCTCCAGTAGTCTGCTATGCAGCCCAGATGAATCAGGTGTTTATGAATATTCTCAACAACGCGATTGATGCACTGGAAAACTCAGCAATTAGTGGCAAAAAAATTGACAATCCTAAAATTTGGATACGTACAGAAGTTATAGAAGAGAATATTGTTCTGATTTGGATTGCTGACAATGGTTGTGGGATTCCAGAGATTGTGCGATCGCGCATTTTTGAACCTTTCTTTACTACCAAACAACCTGGACAAGGTACTGGTTTGGGGTTATCTATTAGTTACCAAATTATTGTGGAAAAACACGGCGGTAATATCAAATGTGTTTCTGAACCTGCTAATGGCTGTGAGTTCTGGATACAAATTCCGATGAAAAGGACAATTATTTAGGAAAAAATAGGCGATGCATTCTCTATGAGAGGCTACGTCAGAGGACACACAGGAAGGAGAAAAAAGGCGATCGCACGCTGAAGATTTTACAGGCGATCGCTCTTTTTAAAGAACCACTCCAGGCGCAGAGGACAGAGAGGAAGGAGAAAGCGATCGCTCCCCTTGTGGAATACATATCTTATTGCTGCTGTTGCAACCAAGCCACTAAATCAGCTTCAGTGGAAAAATCTAGTAACGCTTCCGCTAAATCCTCTAACTGAGTTAACGATAACCCGCGCAGCCGCTCTTGTAATTCAGCAGTAATTACATCAATTCGCTTTGTTAATTGACGCTCGATTATTTTCAACTCTCCTTGTTGTATCCCTGACTCCATCCAACTGGTGACGATTTGCATAACTACCTCCTGTTGAGTTGGTTCAAATTGAGCAATTTCAGTCTGGAAAATTTCTTCTTCTTGGGCATTTAGTCGCAGATAAGTATCAATAAACCCGGAAATCAATTGTATTCGCGCTGGATCTAACTGCAAGGTAGCTAACAGGCGCAGACACTCAGATTTTACTTTGGGCCTGTCTTTTGGCGCTATGTTCATTTTAGCCATGAGCGCACTAGCTACGGGATTTTGCTGTTGCAGATATTCTCGCCAATTCAGGCGATTTAACTGGATGACATCATAGTTGAACTGCAAGACAATTTTATGAGGAAATGCTACTTGATGAAAATTTGTTTCAGCTTTTTTGGGGCTATCGTAAGAAAACAAAGCGATAGGATACACTGGCAAGGCGTATTTTTCATATAATCTAGCGAAGTAGCGATACATCCGCAAATCAAAAGCTTCTTGATAATAAGCTTGATGTTCTAGATGTATTAGAAAAAACGATTCTTGCTCTCTAAATCGCGCTTTTATTACTAAGTCAGTTTCATATTTTTCTCCAGCAGTAACATCGGTAAATACCTCTTTGTCAATGAAAGAGATCGTATCCCGTTCCAGATAAGCTGTTATCTCTGGAAAAAATAACTCGATGAACTCCCAGAAGAAGGTTGTTAATAGTTCTTTAAATAAGCGATCGTGGTCTATCATGTCAAATTTATATCATGTTTTGATAGGCGATCGCCTACGCATTGTGGAGATTGGCGATCGCTCTTTTTAACGAACCGCAGAGGCGCAGAGAACACAGAGTCAGAAGGGAGCGATCGCTCTTTTTAACGAATCACAGAGGTGCAGAGAACATAGAGGAAGGAGAGGGAGATCGCACAATGGAGATTTTGCAGGCGATGCCTTCTCTACGAGAGGCTTCGCCAACGGCTGGCTTCGCCTACGCTTTTTTAACGAACCGCCAAGACGCCAAGGAAGAATAGAAGAGGCGATCGCACGGTGGAGTTTTTTGCAGGCGATCACCTTTTTTAATGAACCGCAGAGGGGCAGAGGACATAGAGGAAGTAATATCAGCCGAAAGTGCTTCTGCCTGTAATAGCTTTTACGGCTAAGTACGCACGATTTGTAGAAGAACTATCTTGCTGTAATAAAATATCGTTTTGGTTTTGTCTTATTTTCTTTTCTTCTACTAAAAATTGACGCAACCATTTTTCTCTTTTACTTGCTTCCTCTTTAGTTATTTGTTCTGTCTCTTGCTTCAATTGTTGTGATGAATTCATAGGGAGAGAGCCAAATAATGAACATGGCTCTTGATTGATCTTTTCGCCGAAAAGGGAACGAGTAAAATTGTTGTAAGTCATGTAATCATCCTTATTTAATAAAGATACTTATTATATAATATAGGACTAATATTTGATTTCTGAAAAAGCTCCGTACATTTGAAGAGTGGTAAAATCAAAGGTAGTGTGTTGGATAAACCACTCAAACATCCACTTCATACGAGAGAAGGAAGGAATCAAAGCACAGAAACGCCGCACCCATGTTTTAGCTTGTAACCAAATATCCTCAATTGGATTTTGTGATGGGCAATTAGGAGCAAAACGGACGCAGTGAATTTTCCATTGCTCTGGTGGCAAACCTTCATTTAACTCACCTAAAAAGCCTTGAACGACATGAGAACGATGGTAAGAAGCACCATCCCAAAAAAGAAGTAATCGTTGGTTTGGGGACTGGTCTAATAAATAGCGTAGATAATCAATAGTATTGTCAGAATTACCAGCATTGTAAGCTTTCAGAAGTAACTTGCCACTGAGATAGTCAACCGCCCCGTAGTATGTCTGTTTATCTCGTTCGTTAATAACTTCCACTGCAATTTCGCGATCAGTTTTTCCCCAAACGTATCCGGTTAAGTCTCCCCATAGAAGATGACACTCATCTATTAATAATACTCTTAGTTTTCCTGATTCTATTTCCTCTCTCTTACTTGCCAACAATGATTCAATCTGTTTTTTTTTGCTGCAACAACCTCAATGTCCGCCTTTGGATTCAAGGCAGTGGTTTTCTTCCAACTAATTCCTGCTGCGTCAAATAAATCATAATAGCTTCGTTTTGATTCGTAGATCACATCATATTCAAATGCTAATTTATACTCCAGTTCACCCAGTTCCCAAATATCCTTTGTTTGCAGCCAACTTAATACTTTATCTCGCTGTTCATCGCTCAGATAACTCTTTCTGCCTTGATGATTTAGGCGTAGTCCTGAAATTCCATATTCCTTGTAGGCAAGATCCAACTTGTTATCGAACCAAGTGAGACATCTAAAATTGTTTGAATTTCTTCATACTTGTAGCCTTGATAAACCAGTTTAACTGCCAAAGCCTTCCTCACCTCACGCGCATCTGGGCGATGATCTATAAATTCTTGTAGTTCTGCGTTAGCGAAGCTCACCGAAGGTATCGCGGATTGTATATGCTGGTTTATCATTGTTCGCTGTTAGACAGATATACACCTCCGTATTATCTCGTAGTCTTTTTCAGAAATCAAATATGATTCCTATATAAAACTCCTATTTTATTTTTGAAAGCATACTTAGACTAAAATCTTTGTTAAGTAAAGCTTTTATCTAAAAAACTTTTCATTAATCAAACCGAAGTTTTATGGAATATTCACTTAGATAATATTTTTATGATTAAAAAATTTGCCTTGGGAATATCACACCCCCAAGGCAAGCTAACTCTCTAAATTCTTCCTTCGCGCCTCTCTCTGCGGTTCGTTAAAGTTGCTTCACTTCCGAAACCAACTTCGCCACCATATCCTTCGCACTACCAAAAAGCATCGTCGTTTTATCCTTGTAGAACAACTCATTATCTACACCGGCAAAACCCGTACTCATCCCGCGCTTAATCACAATCGTCTGCTTCGCCCGATCTACTTCCAAAATCGGCATACCATAAATCGGGCTATTTACATCACTTCGCGCTGCTGGATTTACCACATCATTTGCCCCAATTACCAAAGCCACATCCGCTTGTTCAAACTGGGGATTAATATCATCCATGTCGTACAACTGGGTATAAGCCACATTTGCCTCTGCAAGTAACACATTCATGTGCCCCGGCATTCTCCCAGCAACAGGGTGAATGGCATACTTGACATCAACGCCCATTTTTTCTAACTGATCGGATAATTCCCGGACGCTATGTTGCGCTTGTGCAACTGCCATACCATAACCAGGCACAATTACCACAGAACGGGCATAACCCAACATCATAGCCCCTTCTTCGGGATCGATACTGCGGACAGTTTGATCGGTTGCACCACCACCAGCAGCACCACCGCCAGAAGTAGATCCTGTACCAAAAGCGCTGAACAGCACACTGAAGAGAGAGCGGTTCATCGCCTTACACATAATTTCGGTAAGGATTAAGCCAGATGCTCCTACCAAAGCCCCAGCGATGATTAACATATTGTTCATCACCACGAAACCAGCCGCCGCCGCCGCTACACCTGACAAGGAGTTCAACAGCGAAATTACCACCGGCATATCGCCGCCACCAATGGGGATGACGAACATCACACCCAGCACTAAGGAAACAGCTACCACTCCCAAGAATATGGGTAAGCTATCTGGTGTGATGATTAAATAGGCACTGCCTACCAAATAAGCACCCAGCAGTAAGAGGTTAAATGGTTGCTGGAAAGGAAATGTAATCGGAGAACCGCTAATTAAACCTTGCAATTTGGCAAAGGCTAAGAAACTACCTGTGAAGGTAACGCCACCGATTAACACGTCCAATAGCATGGAAATGTTCACATCTAGGGGTACGGGTGCGCCAGAATCCAATAATCGCCAGAATTCGGCAACGGCGACTAATGCAGAAGCCGCACCACCTAAACCGTTGAGTAAACCCACCATTTGGGGCATTTCCGTCATTTGGACTTTGTAGGCAACGATCGCCCCAATTCCCGATCCAATCGCCAAGCCCAACAATATCATCTCGTAGTTCAACACATGCTGATCTAGCATTGTCGCCACAATTGCCAGCAGCATTCCCACAGATGCAATCACATTACCGTTTCGCGCTGTAGCTGGTGAACCCAGCTTTTTCAAACCAAAAATGAATAAGGATGCAGCGACTAAATATGTCAGCTGAATGCCAGTTGGTAAAAAGTCGCTCACGCCTTAATCTCCTTCTTCTTGAACATTTGCAGCATTCTATCTGTGACTAGAAAGCCACCTACAACGTTGACTGTAGCTAGTACTACGGCAATTAAACCGAGAATTACTGACACAGTTGTTTCTCTAGCACCTGAAGCCACTATTGCCCCAAGTACCGAAATGCCAGAAATCGCGTTTGAGCCTGACATTAGGGGCGTGTGTAAAGTCGGTGGGATTTTGTTGATAACTTCAAAGCCGATAAAAGATGCCAATACAAATACAAACAAAGCAGCAAGTAATGCCTCTGTCATGAAATCAAAACTCCTTGTGTAAATGGGAATTGGGCATTGGGCATGGGGCATTGGGCATTGTTTCTTCTCCCTTATCTCCCCTTACTTCCCCTCCTCCCTCATCTCCTTAATTAACCGCCGGTTGCTGAGTATTCGATGCTTGTAGTGCATCCCGCACTCGTTGATTGCGAATTTCACCTGCGTGGGTAACGCAAGCTGCATCAACGATGTCGTCGCCAAAGTCCACCTGCAAAGCTTTCTCTTTGTTAATTAGCAGTTGAATCAACGAGGTTACGTTCTTGGCATACAATTGGCTGGCGTGAATTGGCATCGATGATGGGAGATTGATGGGGCCGATAATTGTTACACCGTTCCATACAATATCTTTGCCGGGTTCGGTACAGGCGCAGTTACCACCTTGTTCAGCAGCCAAATCCACAATTACTGAACCTGGTTTCATTTGTGCCACCATTTCTTCTGTAACTAGCCGTGGTGCTTGTCTTCCAGGTACTTGGGCTGTAGTAATCACTACATCAGAATTCTTAATGTGTTCGGCGACAACTTCTTGGGTACGTTGTTTGCTAGCTTCAGAAATTTCCTTGGCATAACCGCCAGCAGCGACGGTTTCTTCGTCTAATTTGACTTCAACGAATTTTGCCCCTAAGCTTTGCACTTCTTCTTTGACGGCGGGACGAATATCAAAGGCTTCTACTACTGCTCCCAAACGTCTAGCGGTGGCGATCGCTTGCAATCCGGCTACACCAGCGCCCATAATAAATACTTTCGCTGGAGCGATCGTGCCTGCGGCTGTGGTTAACATCGGAAAGTATTTCGGTAAGGCTGCGGCGGCAATTAATACTGCTTTGTAACCGGCTAATGAAGCTTGCGAGGACAAAGCATCCATACTTTGCGCCCTGGTGGTACGGGGGATCATCTCCATACTCAAAGCTGTGACTTTCCGATTTGCTAGTTGCTGCGCCACAACAGGATTTCCCAAGGGATTGAGGAAACTGACTAATACAGCCCCTTCCTTTAACAAATCAACTTCTGAGCGTCCATCTTCTCGTTCTTGCGGTGGACTTACTTTCAGCAGAATATCTGTTTCACCCCATAATTTGGCAGTATCGCTGATTATTGTGGCTCCTGCTGCTTCATAGTCAGGATCGCCAAAAAATGAGCGTTCTCCTGCACCCGCTTCTACCCAAACTTCCAAACCTTGTTTTACCAATCGGGCAACGGTGTCAGGAATTAATGCCACACGACGTTCACAAACTTCAATTTCTTTAGCAACTGCTATTCTCATGAAATCTCCTGAAGATAAATACCTAATCTCTGCCAAGTAAGCGATTGTCCAGATGATGGGTGTCCCGCACTCATAGTACTTAGGCAGGAACATCAGCCATGAATTTTACTTGTAGATTGAACCTTGAATCTTTCCTCTCCCACTCTTTGCTCTCTAGACAAAGCCTCATTTTTTTGTAAAGTTCTGAGCGGAGGTTCCCTCCAATCGGACTTTTTGCTTTGCCGCTCGCAGATGTCATATTTTCAGATATTTGCAAACAGGGTTATGTATTGCACATCCTAAATTGATTCCCAAATTTTGCATCTTTATCTTTAGGTTGTTTTCGGGATTGAGAAATTTTGGTATTCCTTTCTTATAGAGTAATATTGACCGAATTTTGAAAGCTTGATAATTTCCCAATCAAATTTTAATGATTACAACTTCGATTCCAATCCAACTTATTTTAATCAATTTAGCCCAACTTAACTGGCGATCGCTGATGGCACACCTCAATTTTTATAACAAAATTCTCAAATTTAGATACACTTATACATATTTAGAAACACAATCCAACCCCCAACTGTGTTTATATCTAGTTCCAATTTGACCCAATTTAGCCATCAAATCATGGCTACATAAGGGTAATGAAGTAAATTTAATATACGTTTGTTTTAATACTAAGTAATTTTACTGTTGCCTAAACATCAGGCAGGATGGCACTTTTTTTGGAAATTAAACGTCCATTGTCGAGAAGCCAGTAGTAAAGTTTAGTAAAGAATACTAACACACAGTTATTTTTAGAGCGCAGATTTATATTTTCGTAGAGGAAGCCCGATTATGCGACGTTTACTTTCTGCTTTAGCCGTGACTAGCTTTTTGGTTACTGGATTACCAGCCTTGACTTGGGCGCAAAGCTTACCTGGATTTACGCTGTTTAGCGGCGTCAAACAAGAAAATCAGCTACCCTTCCGATTAGATTTTGGCGGACAAGCTAATGGTTGGGATCGATACATACTAAAGATTCCAGCTAAAAGAATGAAATTGGCAGTTGGTCAATTTGCCATTACCTACCCTGATTATTACAAAGGAACTTTTGACCAGAAAAAAATTGAAGTCCGAGTCAAGGGCAAAGCAGTTCCGCTTTCTGAGGTGAAATGGGACAAAGAAGGTAAACTGATCAATATTTTTCCTCAAGATCCAGTACCAGCAGGTAGCCCAGTCGAAGTGGTGTTATCTAACGTGAAAAACCCATCCTTCGGTGGAGTTTACTATTTTAACTGTCAAGTGCTTTCCCCTGGCGATGTACCACTACTGCGCTATATGGGAACATGGATTTTGAGTATTACTTAAGAATAGGGAGTAGGGATATAACCAATCGATGATTCCCAATTTCCTAACAAAGTGATACAATTAGAGATTGTGAGTTTTTATAAAAATCACTTAAGAGGAGAAGAGTATGAAAAGAACACTGGGCGGTACTAGCCGTAAGAGAAAAAGAACCTCTGGTTTTCGCGCCAGGATGCGGACACCAGACGGCAGAAACGTGATTAGCGCCAGAAGAAAAAAGGGCCGTCACCGTCTGAGTGTTTAGGACAGATCGAGCGATAAAGAGCATCTGTGGCTTTGCCCAAAACAAATCGGTTAAAATCCCGCAAGGATTTCCAGGCAGTTTTCCGAGAAGGAATTCGGCGTCATGGCTCTTATTTAACATTGAGAGCCTTAAAGCCCTTATATTCAACGAAACCTTCTTTGGACACTGCCACCCAGACTACACAAGCAACTGACTCAAAGCTCCTTGCTAGCACGCGGATTGGTATTTCAATTAGCACAAAAGTCAGCAAAAGGGCAGTGGTTCGCAACCGAATCAAACGGCAAATTACTGCTGCTTTATACAACTTGCTGCCAAAATTATCACCAGGATGGCGGCTAGTATTCATTGTCAAACCCACAGCAGCAGAATCTAAGTGCGTAAGCCCACAATTTCTGCAAGAATTAGAGCAGTTGTTGGCACAAGCTGAGGTGTTCGATGGGAATTCGTGAAGATGTTTATTATGAAGGTGGCCCCCATGTTGGGGATTTAATTGTCAACCTGCTGATTGGGCTAACCATTGTCGGGCTACCATTAGCAGTCGGGGCAATTGTCAGGGCATTGTGGCTGCGTTTCCGCATCACCGATCGCCGAATTACTGTTACCGGAGGTTGGCAGGGACGCGATCGCACTGACGTAATTTACTCAGAAATTGTCAAAATCGTCAAAGTTCCCCGTGGCATTGGCTTCTGGGGAGATATGGCAATCACCCTAAAAAACGGTAGTCGTCTCGAATTGCGTGCAATTCCCAAGTTTCGGGAAGTCTATGACTACATTAACGAAAGAATTGCTGCGAAAAATCCCGAATTTAGCGCTCCTGCTAACAAGTGATGAGCAGGGGAGCAGGGGAGCAGGGGAGCAGGGGAGCAGGGGAGCAGGGGAGCAAGGGAGCAGGGGGATAAGAACCAATGCCCAATGCCCAATGCCCAATGCCCAATGCCCAAAGCCCCATGCCCAATGCCCCATTTATAATGTGCGGCTATCCGTAGCGAGAGATAGTCGCCGACAATTCATGATTTAGATAAATTAGATTCAGTTTACAGTACCTCAGGTTGAATTCAGAATAATGGATTTTGGTATCGGCTTTCTCTCGAACAACGTGATGCTGCCAATCATAGATTTCTTCTATGGTATTGTGCCTAGTTACGGATTAGCGATCGTTGCTTTGACCTTGATAGTCCGCTTCGCGCTCTATCCCCTGAGTGCTGGCTCAATTCGCAATATGCGGAAGATGCGAATTGTACAACCTCTGATGCAGAAGCGGATGGCAGAAATTAAAGAGCGCTATAAGGATGAACCGCAAAAGCAGCAGGAGGAAATGGTTAATGTCCAAAAAGAATTTGGCAACCCTTTGGCAGGCTGTTTTCCATTACTAGTGCAAATGCCAGTTTTGTTAGCGCTGTTTGCTACCTTGCGGGGTTCGCCTTTTGCAAGTGCGAACTACAGTGTTAACCTGCAAATTCTTCCCGCAGAACAAATCGAACAAATTCAACCACAAGCCTTTGCTACTGCTCCTCAAAATATTTACATTGCAGATGGGGAACACGTTAAAGTAGCTGCTATTATTCCTAGCGGAAACAAACTAGCAGTAGGAGAACAAACCAAGATACAGTATCAGACTGTTGCAGGTAAACCATTTCAGGTACTCTTAGCAGAACACCCAGAAAATAAGCTGGTTCCTGATTGGAAAGTTACCAAAGGTGAAGATAGGATAAAAATTGATGCCCAAGGCAATGTAGAAGCCTTGCAACCAGGAGAAGTTACTATTCAAGGAACAATTCCTGGATTAGCAGCAGAAAAAGGCTTTCTATTTATTGACGCTTTAGGTAGGGTTGGCGCACAAGATCCAGATGGCACAATCCACTGGGATATCGTCGCCATGATCGTCTTTTTTGGAATCAGCCTTTATGTTAGCCAAATGCTTTCCGGGCAAAATTCCAGCGGTGGCAATCCGCAGCAGGATACAGTTAACAAAATCACCCCCGTCATCTTTTCTGGGATGTTCTTGTTCTTCCCCCTACCAGCTGGGGTGCTGATGTATATGGTGATTGGTAATATTTTCCAAACCGCCCAAACTTATCTTCTCTCCCGCGAACCTCTACCGGAGGAACTACAAAAAATTGTAGAAACCCAGGAAAAAGAAGCAGCAGTCACAGAACAGAAAGCATTACCGTTTGAACCAAAAAGTCCTAAGAAAAAGGCGGCAGGGGGATCATGAGCGACATTCCAATGCAGAGAGGTCAGCAATGGTTAAAAACCCTGCTGGAACTCACTGGAATACCTGCTGAGATTCAGGGTCATTTAGAAACTGCCCAATCTCAAGACGGCGATTCTCCAGAACCAGATAACTACTGGTTGACTATTGACCAAACCAATTTGACATCAGAACAAATCCAGGTGTTAATTGGTGCTGATGGTTCTGTGTTAGATGCGATTCAGTATCTAGCAAATTCGGTTCTAAACCTCAGCCAACCGCCGGAGGAACAAGCCTCTTTCACTATTGAGTTAAATGGCTACCGAGTCAAAAGAGAAGCCGAAATTCGCGCATTAGCAGAAGCAGCAGCCGATGAAGTGCGCTTTTCTGGTAGAGAAGTGGAAATCAAATCTCTTAGTTCTGCTGAACGGCGTCAAGTTCATACCTTCTTAAAGGAATTTGGAGATTTAGAAACCTTCAGTCGCGGTAAAGAGCCACATCGCCATCTGGTTGTTTGTCCCGCTTCGTTGGAAGGAGTTAGGAGTTAGGAGTAGAGACGCGATTAATCGCGTCTGTACAGGAGTTTGGAGTTAATTGAAAACTCATAACCATATATAATTTCAAAATTTCTCTTTTTGTTAAGGGATAAAATAAAGATTCAGTATCAGTATAATTGCTGATAATCTAGATAAATTTTAGTGAGGATGTCTCACAAATCCTATGGACGCAATTTATATTCCGCAGCTAACTAGAGCATCGGAGCGAACAGAGGAAGTTCAAGTTAAAGAATTTCTGCCTGGTCTAGAAACGTTAACTCCAGTTCGCGGCCATGTGCGCGTGCAACATCATGGCAATTACCTGGAAGTGTCAGGTCAGGCAGAAACAATTATTACTTGTACCTGCAACCGTTGCTTGCAGCAATACAATCGCCGTTTAGGGGTTGATACAAAGGAAATCATCTGGTTAGATGAAACTGCAAATCAGGCAAATGACTTGCCCTTAGAAAGGGAAGTGGTTATGGAAGATTTGCTAGAAAGCTTACCGCCCGATGGTTATTTTTATCCCAACGAATGGCTGTATGAGCAGATGTGTTTGGCAATACCGCAGCGCCAGTTATGCGATCGCAATTGTCCAGGTATTCCTGTAAGTAGTACTGTTGATAGTCCTGATACTTCTGATAGTCGTGAAACTCCTGTTGATAACCGTTGGGCTTCTCTAGAAGCACTTAAAAAGCAACTTCCGGGGTAGTAATTTGCTAATTCCGTCAGACTGAAGTCTGCACTCACATGAACTAAGCCTGTCTACACAGGCTTATTGTTTTATTAGTGAAAATGTCGATTAACCCCACAATCCCGACATTAATTTAAACGAAATAATTTTTTAGCGTTAATTTTATCTAATAAATTAAAATGCTTGTGTTAAGAAATGACCTACCTTCTTAATATGATTTGACAACTTCAACTGTATTAAAACGAACCTATGAAAGATAGATAACATACTGGTTATAGATTCCTATGTCTAGTTAAGGAAAAAAGTCAAAGATGAAAGAAATATTAAAGGATTTGGAAGGATTGGGTTTTTATTCTTATGAAAATTCAACTTTAGTTCCCATAATTCAAGCATTACAGTTAAATAACAATTCAATTTGGTTAAGAGATGGAAAATATAAAAGATTGAATACATTAGATATAACATCATTTCCAGAAGCAGAGGAACTGATGGATAATGAACCGGACGAAGACGATAACTTTTTGTATTTATACAGACCCTTACCACCACATCGTTGCTTTACTCTAGATAAAGAAGATTTGTATGAATATCCACCAATGATATTTGAAGATATTTACTTATGTAATAGTTTAAGCAGATGTGGCGTTATCATCGAGGATGTAGATGAATATGAGGATTCTGAGGGCAATTCGCATCTAATTACCAATGTAGGCGATTTTTTAATTTGCCCTTACGAATTTAGAACGTCATATACTCAAAATTATTTAAAATGGCGGGTTGTTACCGCAAGAATTCTGTTGATGCTTAATCTTATTCTGTCTCAAGCAGATAGTGATGCAAGATTTTATCTACTAAGTGAAGAAGGTAAAGAGGGAGATACTATTGTAGTTTTGATAAATCCACCTATATTTAAGTTTTTTCAAGACATTAGCGAATTAGAAAATCAAGATTTACCAAAGCCTATCGAGAAATATTTTGAAAGCATCTTGTTCTAATTTGATAGCGGCGACCTCGCAAAGAAGTTGCGACGAAAAGGCAGATGAAATCCTTAACAGCAATTACTTATAGGCATTAATAAAATATATTGCTCAACGGAAGTGTAGAGGTTAGCCCCAGATACAATAGCTAAAGTATCCATAGGTATCTTAATCTTATTCTGTCTCAAGCAGATAATGATGAAAGATTTTATATACTGTTATATGTTGGTTTTTTAGTTGTTAGAAGCGATACAAACCTGAACAATGAGAGAAGAACTAATAACCACACCCAAATATGAACTTCCGTGAAGAGTTTAAACTGCTGTTACGTGCCCGCTACCCCTTGATTTATATTCCTACATACGAGGAAGAACGGGTAGAAGCAGCTATCCGGGAAGAAGCAAGCAACCAGGGTAATCGCCCGGTGTATACTTGGGATTTTGTCGATGGCTACCAGGGAAACCCCAATGATGTTGGGTTTGGGCGACGTAACCCGTTGCAAGCTTTGGAATTTATTGAAAAATTACCAGCTTCCGCACCTGCGGTAATGATTTTACGAGATTATCATCGCTTTTTAGAAGATGTGGCGATCGCCCGCAAACTCCGCAATCTGTCCAGACTTCTCAAATCGCAACCAAAAAATATTGTCCTACTCTCACCACGCATCGCCATCCCTGACGACTTAACGGAAGTGCTGACAGTCGTCGAGTTTCCCTTACCTGCCGCCCCAGAAATAAAAACTGAGGTAGATCGCTTACTACAAAGTACTGGTAACTCCCTTTCTGGAAAAGTTTTAGATGATTTGGTGCGCTCTTGTCAAGGACTTTCGATGGAACGGATTCGCCGCGTTTTGGCAAAAGCGATCGCAACCCACGGAGAATTGCGACCAGAAGACGTGGAGCTGGTTTTGGAAGAAAAGCGCCAAACTATCCGCCAAACCCAAATTCTGGACTTCTACCCCGCCACTGAGCAAATTTCTGATATTGGCGGACTGGATAACTTGAAAGATTGGTTGATTCGGCGGGGAGGTTCATTTACAGATCGAGCGCGACAGTACGGATTACCGCACCCCCGTGGTTTAATGTTGGTGGGTATTCAGGGAACTGGTAAATCGTTAACAGCAAAAGCGATCGCTCATCACTGGCATTTACCCCTGCTACGTTTGGATGTGGGCAGATTATTTGGTGGTTTGGTGGGTGAATCAGAATCTCGCACTCGCCAAATGATTCAAGTAGCTGAAGCCCTCGCTCCCTGTATTTTATGGATTGATGAAATCGATAAAGCCTTTGCTGGGCTTGGTAGCAAAGGTGATGCCGGAACAGCCAGCCGTGTGTTTGGTACTTTTATTACCTGGCTAGCCGAAAAAAGCTCACCCGTGTTTGTCGTCGCCACCGCCAACGACATTCAAGCTTTACCGCCGGAAATGCTCCGCAAAGGGCGATTTGATGAAATTTTCTTTGTGGGTTTGCCTACTCAAGAAGAGAGAAAAGCAATTTATGATGTTCATTTATCCCGACTGCGCCCCCATAATTTGAAAAGTTATGACATCGACAGGCTAGCTTATGAAACCCCTGATTTTTCTGGGGCTGAGATTGAGCAAACTTTAATTGAAGCGATGCATATTGGATTTAGCCAAAACCGCGATTTTGCTACCGACGACATTTTAGAAGCAGCCAGTCAGATCATACCCTTGGCACGAACTGCCGTAGAGCAAATTCAGCAACTCCAAGAATGGGCTGCTGCTGGGAGAGCGCGTTTAGCATCTAAACACAATCCTTTGAGCGAACGCCTCCGGCGCACTACGTGAACCCAAAAAAATGTAGAGACAGCAGGAGTGCTTACGTCTCTACATTTTTTTGGATAACGCATATTTAATTTCACCAGATGTCTATTCAGCATAGCTACAATAATCAGTTAGTCAAAAGTCAATAATGATGAATTATTATGGACTATTGATTTTTATACTGATGGGTTATTTGCCTCTGAGTTTTCACGTCATGTGGAAAAGCCAATGGAAAACCTAACCCCCCAGCCCCCCTTCCCTTGTAGGGAAGGGGGAGAAATCAAAGCCTATCTCCTTCTAGGGGAGAGGTTTGGAGAGGGGTTTTCCAGATCCCGTGAAAAGTCAGATTTGCTTCTCTACTCGTAACCCTTGAGAGCCAGTTAAACACCACTCTCCTCAATGGGGGAAAATACGCAGATAACTGGCTCACCTACACCCTTGACTCTTGATAATCAGGTTTTAATTATGTTGTCTGGCTTAACAAAGTTTATACTGGGGTTTTTCTTAGCGATCGCTGTGCTAATAGGTGGCGGTGCTGCAATTGCACTCTATTTTATGAATCGCACCGGCATAGCCCCTGCCAAACCCATTTTTTCTAATGATAGTCCTTCAGTGAAAGCCCAAGCTCCTAAAAAAACTGAGCCTGGAGAAAGTAAGCCCGCTCTTACACCTGGAACATCTACTCAATCGTCTCCAAGCTCAACCTCTACTCCTACAGAATCACCAAAGGCTACCCCATCACCAAAACCATTACCATCGGGAGCTTACCGAGGACGTGTTAATTGGGCTGAAGGCTTGAGTTTGCGATCGCAACCAAATCAAGAAGCTGAAAAAATTGGTGGAGTTGCTTTTAATCAAAAAATTATTATTTTGTCAGAAAGCGAGGATAAAGCTTGGCAAAAGATCCGTTTGGAAGATAGCGAACAAGAAGGTTGGGTGAAAGCAGGTAATACTGAAAAAGTTGATGAACAATAGGCATTGGGCATTGGGCATTGAGCATTGGTTATTCTCCTTGTCCTCTTGTCCCCTTGTTTCCCTCATCCCCAGGACACTTACTTGTAAAGAATCATACGAAAAGTAATTCTTACATATAGTCAGTGGTATACTTTTTTATATTTATTAACTTAAAAAAGCAAGTGAAAACAGGGGTAGCTAGCCATTTAATCAAGCTTGCCTCAGTCTACGAGGCATCCGAAAGCATCAAGGTTGTTCCTATCGTAGTTAATTTTAATTTTTTAAATTGGAAAAAGTTATCGACTTTTGGTGCAATGCGTCTTTTGTCTGTGGCTCTGATTACGGGGCTTATGAGTATTGCTGGAGAAGTTTTAGCACTTCAGAAAATAGGAAGTAATGGGCCTGAAGTTAGCAGTAGCCAGAGATGTTTAAAAAAGTTAGGCTATTTTAACGGCCCAGTCACAGGTAAGTTTGCTAGCTTGACTCAAAATGCTACGATCAAATTCCAGCGAGCCAATAGAATATCGGCTGATGGAGTTATAGGTGTTAGCACTCAACGAGCCTTGCAACGAGCATGTAAAAATAGAAGTTCTAATAGAAATATCGGTGGCGCATCACGTTCGCCAGTTGGTCAATATCCTACTCTTTCTCAAGGCAAAACTGGTGCAGCCGTCACAAGATTACAACAGCGTCTACGGCAGTTAGGCTACTTTAATACTAATCCCACTGGGAATTTTGGACGAATTACTAAAGATGCTGTAATAGCATTCCAGCGAAGTTATCGTATAACTGCTAACGGGATTGTGAATCGACAAACTTGGAACGCACTAATGGGTTCTTCTCCGACTCCAGGAAGATCGAGTCTTTCCACTCAACAAGTCAGAGAACTGCAAGTGCGTTTGCGGCAGCTAGGTTATTTAAATGCTGATGCCACTGGGAATGTTGGCCCAATGACTAGAGAAGCTGTAATTGCATTCCAACGAAATAATGGATTACCTGTTGATGGCATTGCTAATGCCCAAGTTTTGGACTCAGTGCGTAGAGTCTCTACAGGTAGTATTCAACAACCAGGTAGAAATTATCTCACTGTAGGCGATCGCGGAGAAAATGTCAGAGTAGTTCAAGAGCGTTTGGCGCAGTTGGGTTTCTCTAATGCTAATCCTGATGGACTTTTCAACGATTACACCAGACAATCTGTGATTGCATTCCAGCAATATTCTCGAATTAATTCGAGTGGAAATGTAGATTGGCAAACTTGGGAAGCATTGGGGTTAAATGGTTCAACTGGGGGCAATTATACTCAGAATAATGATTATGTATTAGCTGACACTAATCGCTATGCATTACCTCCTGCCAATGACAATGTAGTACCTGTTACTAATGGCAACACATTAGTTGCTAATAATCCTTACAGAGTAATAATTCCCATTTCTAGTAATGATACTCTGAGTAAAGTGCAACAATATATACCCAACGCTGTCGCGGAGCAATCCAATTTAGGGGATTATGTGAATGCTGGAGCATTTAGCGATCGCGCCCAAGCAGAAACGCTAACGAAAAAGCTCCGCTCATTAGGTCTGGATGCACGGGTAAAATACAATTAACTAATTCGTAATTCGTAATTCGTAATTCGTAATTAAATTGACAAGCTCAACTGGGAACCTTCCTGAGTTTTATTCACTTCAATCCTGGCTTGGAAGGCTTCTTTGAGGTGGGGCATGTGGGTGACAGTGAGGATGCAGGCGAAATCAGAAGCGATCGCATTAATCGCCGCAATCAAGCGATCGCATCCTTCGGCATCCTGTGTACCAAAACCCTCATCCACAATCAACAATTGCAACGCCGCCCCTGCCCGTTGCGCTAATAGTTTTGCCAAAGCCAAACGGATAGCAAAGTTAATTCTAAAGGCTTCTCCACCTGAGTAAGTTTCGTAAGCTCGTGTTCCTCTAGAATCGGCGATTAAAATATCTAAGGTGTCTATCAGTTTGGCATTTTTCTTGGTTGATTTAGCACTACGTCCAGCTTTTTGAGTAATAAATTGTACATGAAACTGATTGCCACTCAACCGCGAAAGTAGTTGATTTGTTTCGGCTTCCAGTTGTGGCAACACATTCTCAATCATCAGTGCTTGGATACCATTTTTACCAAAAGCTTGCGCTAATTCCTGATAAACCCGATATTCCTGCTTGCACGATTGTAATTGCTGCTGCTGTTGTTCATACTGAATTTGCAGCGTTTCTAGTTGATGCGCCAGCTGTTCTAAACGTCCCAACTTGGCTATTTGCTCATCAAGTTGCCGTCTGCGGATTGCTAATTGCTGCTCTAAAGCTTGAATTTGGGCAGATGGGTTAGCTGTTGCTTGTAGTTGCCCAATAATGCTTTCGATTTGGCTGCCAAGTTTTTGCCGCTCCGTTACTCTGGCGCTTCTAGACTCCTCTAATTCTTGCAATCTCGTCTGGAGTTGCGGATACTGCTGCTGGGCTGATAGCAGGTGTTGATACCGCAAATGCCAAGATTGAGCTTTCTTTGCAGCCATACGCAGATTGTTGTGCTGCTCAGAACTGTAGCCAATTTCAGTAATGTGACGCTCAAGCGCTGCGATTTGTTTAGCACATTCAGAGTCAATCCGATCTTGCTGAATTCTGACTTGTAATTGGTCAATTTGCAATTGAAGTTCTGGTTTTCGGGCTAATAGTTGCGCTTGTCGCTTAGTCGCATCTTTAATTTGCCCTTGCTTAATTTCTGCCCAGCGCCACCGTTCAACTTCGCTCCGGGCGAGGGCGTGGTCTTGTTCATTATAATTAACTTGTTGCAGATATTGGTCTAGCTGCTGGAGTTCTGCTTGTTTATCTGGAGCGTAATCACCAGCTTGGAGCGATCGCTCTAAATGCTGTTTTTCAGCAGCAATTTGTTGTAACTGTTGTTGCACATCAGTTGTCGCTTCTAACTGGGCTGCTAACTGTCCCCGGTGTTCGCGTAAACCATCGTAGCCCGCCAATTGTTGGGATATATCGCGATATTCCTGCCTGAGTGTCTGAATTTCTTTGTCAGACACAGCCAATTGTTCCCGCACTACCCAAAACTGCCCTTGAGTATCTTCTAACTCACTTTGGGTTTTTTCCACCACCCGACTCCAGTGATGTTCGTCTAAAGGACGCTCGCATAATGGACAAAGTGCTTCAGGATTTTGCAGCATTTGCAATTTCTGCTCTAATTCTCCCAGCAGTTTTTCATAATCCCGTTGATGAGCTTGCAAACGTTCAATAAAATGCCGCCTTTCTTGCCCTTTTTCTTGGACTCGTTGCAGATAAACCCGCTTTTTCTCCAGTTCCTCAATCTGAATTGCCACATCCATCACCGCTTGTTGCAGTTGCGGTTGGCGACTATGTTGGCGTTGTAATTGGTTCTCAGTGCTTTGGAGTTGTTCGAGTCGCGCTACTAAACCAGCATGAGTGCGATCGAGTTGGCTTTGTAAAGTTGCTCGTTGTTGCAACAAGGGAGTTACTTGCATTTGCAATTCATCTAAACGAGCAACATGGTGACGGGCTGCGGCTAGTTGTGACAAAGCAGCTTCGACTTCACCTGATTTAGTTAAAGTTTGTTGAATATCTCGCTCTTGTTGCTGCAAAGCTTCTAGCTGCGCTTGGGCTTGTTGCAGTTGCCGTTCGATTTCGTGAATTTCTTTGGTAAGCTGTTGTTGCTTTTGTTGGCGATTTTGTTGAGCGCGAGTGTACTCTTCAAATTTGACAGCAAAAGCTTCTTCTTGAGATTGGAGACTTTGATATTGGGCGTATCCGGCTTTAATTTCAGCTTCTTGGTGTAATATTTTTTCTAAATCTGCTAGCTGAGAGCCAATAGCTGATTGTTCTTGTTGGAGGCGATCGCAATCTTGGGTAAGATTTTGGTATTGCTGCTTTATAAAGCTAAGTTGTTGTTCCCAATTTTGGCGCTGGTGCTGGACAACTTGCAAACTTTGTAATTGAATATTATCAAAAGCTTGCACCTGTTGCAGTTTATTGAGTTCGGCTTCTAACTCCACCCTTTGCGCTTGGGTAATCTGGCGTTGTTGCAGCTGAATTTTTATCGATTCCAAAGAACGCTCTAATTCTACTGCCTGGGCTTTGAACTGACGAGAAGATTCCTTTGCCCGTTCTTCCAAATCATCGTACTGATTGAGTTTTAACAACTCCGCTAAAATTTCTTTGCGTTCTGTCGGGCGTTTGAGCATGAACTCATCTGCACGGCCTTGACGCAAATAAGCAGAATTAATAAACGTATCGTAATCGAGCTTGATATGTTCTAAAATCAAATCTTGGGTTGCTCTTACCCCTTTGCCAGTGAGTGAGCGAAACCCAGATGGTATTTCTATTTGAAATTCAAGAACGCTAGTACCTCCCCGAATTCGAGTACGAATTACCCGATATTTTTGCTGGTTACTTTGGAAAGTAAAATCAACCCGAACTTCTTTTGCACCAGAATAGATGACATCATCTTCAGCAGTGGCGCGGCTTTCACCCCAAATTGCCCAAGTGATTGCTTCTAAAAGGGAGGATTTACCCGCACCATTGGAACCACAAATACAAGCCGTATGCAAACCGCCAAAATCTAAAGTTGCATCACGGTAACTAAGAAAGTTTTTGAGGATAAGTTGTACTGGGATCATTCACGCTATAGCGCCACATCTACTTTTAATCATTAACAGTACAGATGCACTGTTTGTTAGTTTAGCTATCTAAATATCAGGTTTCTAGTTTTGAAGACATCAAATTTACAAAAATTTACAATATTATCAGTCAATTTTTCTTATTGCATGAAAAAGTTTTACTGTCTTCGGAGAAAAATGAAACTTTCCAGGAGACTTTTGTTATTTCTTTCTGTTGTCTGAGGAGAAAACATTCTTTTTTGATTTGTGAGAATTGAAAGTTACAGATCCCTGACTTTGCAAAGAAGTCGGGGATCTTGTTTCTTGGGAATTATTTAGGATTGTTATTGGCTAGTTGCGTAGGCGTAGCCCGTCTTAGACATCGCGATCGCTTAACTTAGACCGAGGTATCAACAATCCAATATATGTACCGACAGCAAATTTGGTTAAATCTAGAAATGGAGGGCGACTCTTCTCATCAATAACTGCCAGAGTGAGAGAACCAATCACCATAATCAGCGTTGCAACAGCTAGCACTTCATCTCTTGAAGGAAATTTCTTGGATAACATAGACTCCCTCGCAAATTGTTTGAATAACTACATCCATACTTTGACAGGTGAGTGTTTGTTCTAGGCTTAAATACAGGTTTGAGATATGAGTGACTTGTGTATGCGATAAGGATGAATAGCCAAATTGGCAGTTAGAATCAGCAAAAGTGTGATGGTTAGCTTATGTTTGGGCGATCGCTTTCCTGTTCTCCAGAAGGTATCCAAAAAGCAAAAAAAGCTTTAATTCGTTATTCCTTAACTCAAAAAGCATTAGCTGAAGATTTAGAAGTAACTCGCCAGCCGATCGGGAAGTTCTTTAGAGGTAAGGCAGTTGACCGTAATCTCTTTGTCCAGATTTGCGACAGGCTAGATTTAGAGTGGGAAGAGGTAGTTGCTGAACCAGCTAGTGAACCAGAGGTAAATCAAGATAACAGCATTGATATTGATATTGATGCGATCGTCCAAGAGGTACGCGAAAAGATAAAACCCCGCATCCAAGAACTTTGTGGCACAATGCGGGTGCTAGATATGACTCAACCCATAAAGTTAAATGACATTTACACCAGCCTCAATATATTAGAGAAAATCACTGGACAGCAACGGTTAGGAATTAATGAATTATTGCAAGAATATACAAATGAGGATTTTGACCGCTTTACACTGGCGAGGATCACTATAAAACGAGTACCAGGGCTGGAGGCGGTTGATAAATATTCCAAGTTAATGATTTTAGGTAAACCAGGAGCAGGTAAAACCACGTTTTTGAAGTATTTAGCAATTCAGTGTATTGGAGGTGAGTTTCAGGCTGAACGTGTACCGATTTTTATTACCCTCAAAAACTTTGCGGAAGCTGCAAACAAACCTGGATTATTGCAATACATCACTGAAGAGACGATAAATTCTATCTCTTCTATCCGAAATGTACTAACTTACGGTAAAACATTAGTTTTACTCGATGGGTTAGATGAGGTTAGAGAAGAGGATAATAAGCGTGTATTAAAGGCAATTCGTGAGTTTTCTGACAATTTCCCAAAAAATCAGTTTGTCATGACCTGCCGGATTGCAGCAAAGGAGTATACCTTTGAAAGGTTTACAGAGGTAGAAGTTGCTGATTTTGATGATGAACAAATTTTAAACTTTACCAATAAATGGTTTAAGGATAAAGCTGTAAAACCAGAGACTTTTATCAAGCGTCTCGAAGAAAATAAACCCATCAAAGAACTTGCAGCAAGTCCACTGTTGCTGACGTTACTTTGTTTAGCATTTGAAGAGTCAGGGGATTTTCCTGCAAATCGTTCTGAGTTATATAAAGAAGGACTAGATGCGTTATTGAAAAAATGGGATGCCAAGCGGGGAATTCAACGCGATCAGATTTACAAAAAGCTCTCAGTCCAACGCAAAGAAGATTTACTCAGCAAAATAGCGTTGACTACCTTTGAGGGGAGTAAATATTTCTTCAAGCAGAAAGTAGCAGAGCAATACATTACAGAATACATCCGCAATTTACCCGGTGCTAATACTGACGAAGAAGCATTGCAACTTGACAGTGAGCAAGTTTTGCGTTCAATTGAGCATCATCATGGGCTAGTTGTCGCAAGAGCGAAAAGGATTTATTCATTTTCTCACCTGACATTTCATGAGTATTTCACAGCTAGAGAATTTGTGGTTGTGAGACAGTCATCAGAGGAAGCGTTGCAAAATCTTGTTAGCCATATTACTGAGAAACGCTGGCGGGAAGTCTTTTTGCTGGCGGTTGGGATGTCTCCAAGTGCAGATCGGTTATTGTTGTTGATCAAAGAGAAAATTGATTTTATATTGACTGATGATCCGAGATTGCAGCAGTTTCTTCTGTGGGTAAGAGAAAAATCTCTTTCCGTTAATTTTTATTACAAACCAGCAGCAGTTAGGGCCTTTTATCTCGACCTCTTCCGAACCATCGACCTATCTTCAACCATCGACCTCGACCTCGACCTTGACCTTGACCTTGACCTCGACCGATCCCTCTGCTTCGACTTCTCCTACTGCCTCTCCCAATCCCTCGACCGAACCTTCTCCGTCTACTTCTCCCAATCCCTCTCCCAATCCCTCGACCGATCCCTAGACCGATCCCTAGACCGATCTTTCTCCATCTCCCTCAACCTCGACCAATCCCTCTCCCTCTGCCTCGACCCAGAACTCAAGAATTTGCTGCAAAAACTTCAAGAGCAACTACCAAGCACAAAAGATTGGCAAAAATCTCACAAATGGTGGTTAGCTAATGGGAAGACTTGGTGTGAAGAATTAAGATTAGTAATGATTAAATATCGTAATATCGGTCATGATTGGCAGTTCAGTAACGAGCAAAAAGAATTGCTTCAGCAGTATTATGATGCCAATAAATTACTGGTAGATTGCCTAAATAGTGATTGTTATGTCAGCCGTGAAGTGCGACAGCAAATAGAAGATACTTTGTTATTACCGATCGCAGAGATTAAACAGCGCCAACAGCAATCATAAATACTCATATAAGAGATAGTGAATTATTCGTTAAAAAACCGAAAATATTTCACAAATATTCGCAAATAAATCTAGAATGGAAGTAAGAGTTCACAGTCAACCCATTCGCCTCTATTCAGTAGCTTAGATATGTGGACATGAGTAATAAAACAGCATTTTGGAACAAAATGATACTCATTTACGTCGTGTAAACCTTAACCTTGGATTTTAGTAACGCACATTAGCAGAATACAAATTCTGACAAGCGATGTCTATGACGGTTTACGTCTGTGCGATCGCAAAAACTTCCCATCATAATAAGTACTTGTATACCCCTACAGACAGGTTTAAAAACAGTCAGAAACAAACTCAGTGAATCCTCGTCATTAAATACATCACATACACAAAGGACAACCCTCTTATGACTCGCATACATCAATGGAAATCTGGAACTGCTGCACTGATGGCAATGGCCGTTACTACAAGCCTTATTAGTCCTCTATTGAGCTTGGCTCCTGCTAATGCTCAATACAGAATCGATCAAAATAGAACTAGTCAATACGGAAACGTTACCATTCCTTCTGGAGTTGCTCTTCCTGTCACCTACGAAAAAGAGACAATTACTATTGCTCCTGGAGAAAGTAAATCTCTAACCTTGAGAATTGCCAATGACATTATCGACAGAAATAGAAATGTCTTAATTCCTGCTGGTACTAAAGTAAATGGACGGCTAGAATCTGTTGATTTAGATAGTTATTCCAGAGATACAAGAAATGATGATAACCAAGGAAAAGGCGTGCGGTTTGTCGCTCAAGAATTAGAATTTTCTAACGGTCAACGTCAGTCGATTAATGCAACTTCTCGGACATACACCACAACTCAAAGAGTTTCACAGAAGCCCAACACTACTCAGGTTTTAACTGACGCAGCTATTGGTGGAGGTGCTGGTCTTTTAGGTTCATTAATTACTGGTAATCGCAAAATTGACGATTTAAAACCTGTTATTGGTGCGGCTGCGGGTGCAGGTGCGAGTGTGCTGTTGCGGAAAAAAGAAGGAAATGCCTTTGTCCTTAGACCTGAACAGGATTTAAGGCTTACATTGAATTCTAACTTGAATTTAGTACCACAATCCCGCTACTAGATTTAACTTCATTCAAGTTGTGAATTTAATCATCCCTTATATGCGATCGCCACTTTAACTAGAGTGTGCGATCGCCTTTATTTTTAACCCTAAAAATTTCTATTGTACAGCAACTATTCCACCTCTATATCGTCTTAATCAGTATGAATATTTATTTAAATACTTATTTAAAAATTGGCTCTATTGTCTTCTGTATCTAAAAGAGTATTCAAAATTATGGAATATCCTGATACTTTTATTAAGTAGTAGCGATCGAGGAGCTTCTTCTTGTGGTAATTCAAGGTTTGAATTTAAGCACATATCTTGCAATTCCTGTAGTATTAAGTCTTTTGGTTCCGGGAGACAATATAAAAGTATCTTTAGTTGAAAATGCCAGTCAGGTATCCACTAACAAGGAAGCGAGTCTATCTAGCGGTGAGCTAATCAGCGCGAATTCAACACCGAAAACATACTATGTTAGTGGTAGTGGAAACGACAATAATAGCGGACTTTCTACTTCATCTGCCTTTAAAACAATTCAAAAGGCAGCAGACCTTACGAACCCTGGCGATACAGTATTGATTATGAACGGAGTATACACAAATACAGGTAAAGCTGGGAGTGTAGTAAATATTATACGTTCTGGAACTGCAAATGCATGGATTAGGTATAAAGCATATCCTGGGCATTTCCCAAAAATTCAGCACAATACATGGAATGGGATCACGATTTCAAATAAAGCTTCATATATCGAGATCAACGGGCTAGAGGTTATGGGAAACAATGCCAATATAACCCTTGATTACGCGATGAGTCAGAAGACTAACAAACAAAACCCACTGACGAATGGAAACTGTATCAACATTGATGGTCGAAGCAATGGTCATGTTCATCACATCCGTATTTTGAACAACAAAGTGCATGACTGTGGAGGAGCAGGTATTTCAGCAATTCAAGCAGACTATGTAACAATAGATAATAATGTGGTATTTAATAATGCCTGGTACAGCGTTTATGGTTGCAGTGGCATTTCGATGTTGAATAATTGGAATTCTGATAACAACCAGGGATACAAGATGTTTGTTACCAACAACAAGACCTACAACAATCGTATGTACATCCCTTGGATTGCAGTTGGAAAGATTACAGACGGTAATGGTATTATTATCGATAGTACAAGAAATCAAGATAACTCAAAATTGGGTGTATATAAAGGACGCACTTTAGTTAAAAACAATCTTACATTTAATAATGGTGGATCGGGTATTCATGCATTTTTTAGCGACCATGTTGATATTGTAAATAACACAGCTTTTTTAAATAATCAGAGTCCAGAAATTAATGGGGGGCAAATATTTGCTCATACCTCATCCGATGTCAGAATTCTCAGGAACATTCTCTATGCTTTTCCTGACAAAAATATTAATAACAACACTAAAAACAAAAACGTTGTTTATGATTATAATATCTATCTCAATAGCTCTAAGATAACTGCTAAGGGGCCTCACGATATTGTTGCAGACTCAGAGTTTTTAAGTAAGCATCCCACTCTCGAAAAAATCTCTGACGATTGGAAATCACTAGAGAAACAAAATCCGCCAACGCGGACTGTTATACAGGCTAATTCAGCAGGTTTTGTTTGCGATCCAGTGAATTATCCTTTGCAAGGCAAACAGATCGTAGTGGGATGCTCCTCGCTATCTTCAACTCAAACTGCTTTTTCTGATGTTTCATCTAACTATTGGGCGGCACAATTTATTCAACAATTGTCTGGGCAAGGTGTAATTGCCGGATTTCCCGATGGTAGTTTCCGCCCAGAAGAACCGGTGACACGCGCTCAATTTGCCGCGATGATCGACAAAGCTTTCCCAAAAGCCCAGCAACGGCAGGCAATCAATTTTACTGATGTACCTAGCAACTATTGGGCATCCAGTGCGATTGGGCAAGCTTATACTATTGGTTTCTTATCTGGTTATCCTGGAAATCGCTTTGAGCCTAATCAAGCTATCCCCCGCGAGCAGGTTTTGGTTGCCCTCGCTAATGGTTTGAAATATAGTCCTAGTGGCAATACCGAAAGCACTTTGAAATACTTCAACGATGCCTCTAACATCACTAGCTATGCCCGTAGCCCGATCGCCGCAGCAGCCCAAAAGCAAATTGTGGTGAACTATCCAAATGTAAAGTTACTGAATCCAACTGCAACAGCTACTCGCGCCCAGGTAGCAGCTTTTATCTACCAAGCATTGGTTAGTTCTAATCAAGCTTCAGCAATTAACTCGCCTTATGTTGTGTTAAGACTTAGCAATTAACTCGCTCTATACAATGATTGTCGGGTCTACTACTTCAACACCTGTATCAGTCACAATTAGAATCTGTTGATTTAGATAGTTATTTAATAGGCGATCGCTACTTTAACTAGAGTGTGCGATCGCCTTTACTTTTAACCATAAAATTTTCTACTCAACAGCAACTATTCTTTCTCTAGATCGTCTCACTCCGTATCTATATTTTTGGAAATCTGCTAATAGAGAATAGTGTGATGAGATTACTTCTATTAGCTAGTTCGTTTGGCATAGATGTTTTAATGAATTTAATGATGACTGCATGACTAAAGTAATGGTTTTGACAAAAAGCAGAAAAATTAGGAACCTTGTACTTTAGTAAATGTCTAACTAATTAACAGTAAAAAAAATAATAAAACTGGAGCAAAAAAATAATGTTTAACTTAAATCGTTGGCAATCTAGAACAGCTGCACTCATGGCTTTGAGCGTCACAGTCGGTACTGTAGCGCCTTTCATTACAGCTTCACCATCTTTAGCTCAAACGACTTTTTCTGATGTTTCATCTAACTATTGGGCAGCACAATTTATTCAACAATTATCTCAGCGAGGTGTAATTGCCGGATTTCCTGATGGTAGTTTCCGCCCTGAAGAACCGGTGACACGCGCTCAATTTGCCGCGATGGTTAACAAAGCTTTCCAAAAAGCACAGCAACGGCCAGCAATCAATTTTGCTGATGTACCCAGCAACTATTGGGCATCTAGCGCAATTGAACAAGCTTATACCATTGGTTTCTTATCTGGTTATCCCGGTAATCGCTTTGAACCTAATCAAGCTATTCCCCGCGAACAGGTTTTAGTTTCCCTTGCTAACGGTTTGGAATATACTCCTAGCGGTAATACCGAAAGCACTCTGCAATACTTCAACGATGCCTCTAACATCGCTAGCTATGCCCGTAGCCCGATCGCCGCAGCAACTGAAAGGAAAATTGTGGTGAACTATCCGAATGTGAACTTCCTGAATCCAACTGCAACAGCTACTCGCGCCCAGGTAGCAGCTTTTATCTACCAAGCATTGGTTAGTTCTAATCAAGCCTCAGCAATTAACTCGCCTTATGTTGTGGCTGTCGGATCTACTACCCCAACACCTACATCAGTGACAATTGCCCAAGGGACTACTATTCCTGTGAAGTATGACAAGGCAGAAAAAATTCTCGTTACAAAGGATGAAACATCGCCCTTGACATTGACAGTATCCCAAAACGTGGTTACGCAAGACGGAGCTGTAGTGATTCCTGCTGGTAGTCAAGTTGTTGGTCAACTCAAACCTGCTACAGGCGGTTCTCAATTCGTTGCCGAGAAACTAGTTTTGACCAATGGTCAAGAGTATCAACTTAACGCTAGTTCTGAAGTGATTACCAAAACTGAAACCGTCAAGAAGGGTACTAGTGTTGGTTCAATTATCAAGAATACTGTATTGGGCGCAGGTGCGGCAACTGCGGTATCTGCTGTCACAGGCGATCGCGCCATTGCCACAGAAGAAGTCTTAGGTGGTGCTGGTATCGGTGCGTTGGTTGGTCTGTTCTTCGGCAAGAATAGTGTTGACTTAATCGCCATTGACCCAAATACCGATTTACAAATGACCATCAATCAAAACTTGTTGGTTTCATTAAGATAGTCATTAATACATCTAAAGCCGAATTGTAAGAATAGCGTAAATACTAATATATTTAGTATTTACGCTAGTTTTTTATCAAACTAGAAACTTTTAGAAAATTGCTTAAACTAAATTTAACGTGAGTTCGATGAACCTCTCCCCAACCCCTCTCCGAGGCACAGAGGGGCAGAAATATTTTTAGTTGACAACGAAAAAATTAGGGTTTCAAAGCCTCTCTCCCTGTGGGGGAGAGTAATGGAAGTGGGGTTTTTAGAGCCGTCGAACTCACGTAGTCTAATGTCTTTCTAGTTGGTGCAGAGTACTGATACTACTCTGCACCAATTAACTGAGGGTAAACAGCCACTCACGGATGCTTAGAAAAGCAAGCGGCTAAGATGCTTACTGGACAACGTTTTTAGCCTTAGCGTACAATTTTCCAGTTTTGGCACGGTGATGCCTATTACTCAGTGGCAAGGAAATAAAGCTCGCTACATTGGCTTACGCAAAAACCTATTTGACCTCCGACGCATGGCTGTTGTTCATAATCTCCACGTTCTTGCCCGTATGTCCGAAACTCATGCTGGAGCAATTTCTCACCTTACTACTCCACAATCTGCTTAATTTGTCAATATCTTCTACTGGACTGGCTCTCTAGGCGTTCAATTTCAAGTAAATGAATTTAACTCAAATTTGACCATACAAGTCGGCAGAAAAGCTGTTGTGTCTTCTTTTATATAAAATAGGAAATATTTTTTTGATATCTACAATACTTTGATACTACGAAATCATATGTTCAATAGACAAAATCATGAAAAGTTCCAAATCCAATGGATAATTACAAATACTGTTAGTTGTTTTTTAGCTTTTTTAATCTGGTTAATTGTAGGATTAGTGATGGATAAGATTAAACCAGATTTAGACTATTGGTTAAAGAATACTATATATCTTATTAGTTTTTTTTCCCCTGGTGTTGTAATTGGACTATCACAGTGGTTACTACTTCTAAAAAAGATTCCCACGATAAGTTGGTTATGGATACTATCCAATGTACCCGGATTGTATTTAGGTTTGATCTCTACATTTGTAGCTTGTGGTTATACTATACTATTTATTATTAATTTTTTACAAGGTACTCATGAACTAACACAGAGATTTTTAGTAGGAAGTATAGGAGGTGCAATTGGAGGTGCTGTAGGAGGAATTATTACTGGAATAATTCAACATCTTTTAATTAGAAAGAATTTTTCTGTAAATTACTTGTGGATAATCACTAGTACTGTAAGTTGGTCTCTAAGTTGGAGTCTAGGTTGGACTGTAGTATTTATAGGCTCTCGTATTTTTAATGCAATAGGTTCTTTTTTCGGTATAACATCATCTCAAGCAAGCTTTATGTTTGGTCTTCCATTGCCCGTTTTTGGGATTATTTTTGGTTTTGTAAATGCAATTATTACAGGAAAACTACTGGTTCGGTTATTGAGACAATACGATTAATTGAGAATCGGTAAAAAAGTGACAAAAAAATGCCGAAACTAAAAATATCAAAGAAAAATCAAGGTTTCGGCTATGTCTACTATTGTATCTCGCCTCGACATTACACAAATTTTCTGCGACTTAGATGATTTTTGTCACCAATGGGAAAACTTCTGGTTTTACATACACGCACTGGAGAAATTACTGGGATTAGCTTTATTGATTCCACACCGATAAATGTTTGTCATAACTGTCGAGCGCATTCTCACAAGGTATTTAAAGGTTTAGTTAAATGGGGAAAAAATTCTGTGGGATGGCACTTCGGATTTAAACTGCATTTGATTATTAACGATTGTGGAGAATTATTGGCATTTTCCCTAACTCCTGCCAATGTAGATGACCGAAAACCAGTCCCAGATATGACTCGTGACTTAATTGGTAAACTTTTTGGTGACAGAGGATATATATCTCAAAAATTATTTGAGGAGTTATATGAACGAGGGTTGCAGTTAGTCACAAAATCTAAGAAGAACATGAAAAATCGCTTGGTCAAACTGATTGATAAGATTCTGTTACGCAAACGCGCTGTCATTGAGTCGGTCAATGACCATTTGAAAAATATCTGTCAAATAGAACACTCTCGCCATCGTAGTCCATTTAACTTTTTGGTTAACTTGATGGCTGGTTTAACTGCTTACACCTATTTGCCCAAAAAACCTTCCATTGATATTTACCCAAAAGATTTGCCTGCTCTACCTCCTGCCATTTTTTAGTTCCGTCGAACTCACGTTAAGTTAAACAAATTTTTTACGCCGTTTTTTATTAGCGTAAGCTTGTACCATTAATTACGAATTACGTTAGCGCAGCATTAGCGACGCAGGAGCGTCATTACGAATTACGAATTACGAATTACGAATTAGTAATTATTCGGTCAAGCCGTTCGTAACCGTTCGATGTCTCGCATCGGTGGCGCACCGAACAGGCGGGAATATTCCCGGCTGAACTGTGAGGGACTTTCATACCCAACCTGATAAGCAGCAGAGGTTGCATCACAATCTTCCGTCAGCATCAAGCGACGAGCTTCCAACAGTCTTAACTGCTTTTGATATTGAAGCGGACTCATTGAAGTCACTTGCTTGAAGTGCTGATGAAACGACGAAGTAGACATTCTTACCTGCTTTGCTAAGTCCTCGACTCGCATCGGCTGAGTAAACTTAGACTTGATGCGTTTAATCGCTTCAGCAATTCGCTGCATACTGCTGCCAGATGTAGCAATTTGACGCACGGCTTCACTTTGTTCCCCGATCAGCAGACGGTAGTAGAGTTCCCGAATCATCATCGGTGCCAGCATAGGAATATCCTGTGGCGTATCTAAGAGCTTAGTGAGGCGAAGGGCACAGTCAAGCAACGTGGGATCGGCGTTGCTCACAAATAAGCCTCGGACGGAGTTCTCTTTCTTCGCTGAACTAAAGTTCATTTGAGCAGCCATTTCACAAAGTTGCATTGGATCTAGGGTCAGCTTTAATCCTAAATATGGCCGATCGCTTGTCGCCTCAACAATACACCCACCGATGGGGAGATCGACTGAGACAACAAGACATTGCCCGATCTCATAGGGATACGTTTCCTCTCCCAGCACTATGTTTTTCTTGCCTTGAACGAGAATGGCCAGACGCGGTTCATAATCCTGGTAAATGATGGCAGATGACGCATTCGATCGCGAAAAGCTCAATGGTGCGATCGCAGTTGGATAGACAAGGTTGTTATTGGGTTCGGTGTGCCGCTCCACTAATGCCGCCAGCGCTTCGCATCGATCTGCAACTACCTCAGAATTGGGGATAACGAAAGTCATGGTAAAGCCTCGACTCATTCAATGCCCTACACGATTATAGAATGTCTTCAAGCAATCCATGCTGGAGAATTAGGCAAGGATCGAAGAGTTTTAGGCATTGGAAACTCTGAATCGAATTCGTAGGATGAAAGCATCTCAAGCAAGACCTTAAAGAATCCGAACAACGATGCCGCATTTGTTTCCTGAAATTAAAAACTTCTTGGAGGAAATGGCAATCCGTCCAAACAAACTTTGAAAGCAGTTTTACGCCTTTGAACTCCTCAATAACAACTGAAGCAATAAGCAGGAAAACCTATTTATGCAAAATACTCCCCAACAAATGCAAACAATGGCTGTGGACGAGTTCGGTCATGCTGACAAGCTGACTTTGCACACCTTACCCGTGCCTATGGTAGATGCAGGCGAAGTTTTGATTCGCATCGAGATTGCCGGAGTTGGCATCTGGGACGCAATGGAGCGTGAAGGCGATCTGGTGTATAACGAAGTCCACTTTCCGCGCGTGCTGGGCGGCGAATGTGCAGGCACGATTGTTGCCATTGGCGACGGCGTTGAGCGTTTTGCTGTTGGCGATCGCGTTTACGCTCAGAGCTTCATGAATGACAAGGGCGGTAGCTATGCCCAATACGTCGTTGTATCTGAAAAAACGATCGCGCCGATACCCGATGGTCTCGATATGCTGATGGCAGGCGGGCTACCCATTGCTGGTATCACAGCGCTAAACAATTTGCTGGCACTGGGGATAGGCAGCGAAACCAAATTAATGCTGTGGGGCGCGAGCGGCGGTGTCGGTCACGTGGCACTGCAACTGGCTAAACGTATGGGGGCACACGTTTTCGCGATCGCATCGGGTGCGGACGGCGTAGAGCTGTCCAAGCAATTGGGTGCCGATGAAGCAGTGGACGGACACAGCGACGACATTGCCCAACGCGCCCGCGCTTTTGCACCCGATGGTTTCGATGCGGCGCTGGTGCTGGTGGGCGGCGATACAGTTCAATCCACGCTGAGTTTGGTGCGTCAGGGTGGGATCGTCTCCTTTCCTAACGGCGTGATGCCCGAACCCAAAGCGCCCGACGGTGTGGAACTCAAGAAGGCAAATGGCTTCGCCGACCCAATGTTGTTAGACGAACTTAACCGATTGATCGGTATCGGTGAATTTCAAGTTCACATCGCGCAGACATTTGGGCTGTCAGAGGCGGCACAAGCGCAGGATGCGATGAAACAGCACTATCTGGGTAAAATCGTGTTGCGCGTGAGCGGCGAATAAGCGCTGATTGAATTTTCAGCTTTGACAACAACTTTACTCTCAACAAATTTTGACATCTTTGCAGGAAAAATACCTATGAATCTCACTGACAACACCATCCTCATCACTGGCGGCACAAGCGGCATCGGTCGTGGGCTTGCCGAGGCGTTCTATCAACGCGGTAATCAAGTCATCATTGCAGGTCGTCGTCAACATCTCCTCGACAAAATCACCGCCGCTCACTCCGGTATGCACGGGATTCAACTTGACGTTCAAGATCCGGCGGACATCGAAGCCTTTGCGTCCCGCATTCGAGAGCAGTTCCCTAAACTCAATGTTCTAATCAACAATGCCGGAATTGCTAAGACGGAAGACCTCACCTCAGATCCGATCGATTTCTTTGCGATCCAGTCTATGATTCAGACTAATATTGTCGGTGTACTTCACCTGACGGCGGCACTCCTCCCGACTCTCAAACAGCAACCGCATTCAACGATTATCACCACCACCTCTGGCTTGGCTTTCGTTCCCATCAGTCCATATCCGACTTATTGCGCGAGCAAGGCTTTTCTGCACTCTTGGTTGCAGTCGCTCCGCGTTCAGCTTCAAGAAACCTCCGTGGAGGTTCTTGAACTTGCCCCACCCTATGTACAGACGGAGCTTGGCGGGGCTAGTCAGGCGACCGATCCTGCTGCAATGCCACTCGCTGACTTTATTGCTGAAGTAATGCAGATTCTCAGCACTCCCAACCCGCCCCACGGCGAAATCCTTGTTAATCGTGTCAAAGCACTACGATTTGCTGAAAGGAACGGTGAGTATGAGCAAATATTCGCGAGCCGCAACGAACAATGACAAGCGATAGAAATCTATCGATCGCCAAGAGAGGGCTTCGATCGCACGCAGCGACATCAATGAGAAATGGACTCTACAAAATTGCTGTCGTTAAATCACTAAAAAATTCTTGGAGAAAGTAGCAATATGTCTGAGCAAACGAACCTTGGTGGCAATTTTACGCTGCCGAACACTTCAATAACAGTGAAGCGCATAGGTTATGGTGCCATGCAACTCGCGGACCCGAATGTAATGGGTGCGCCGCGAGATGTGGATGCAGCCGTTGCTGTTTTGCGCGAAGCGATCGCACTTGGCATTAATCATATCGATACCAGCGACTTCTATGGGCCTCACATCACGAATCAAATTATCCGACAAGCACTGCATCCCTACCCGGAAGATTTAGCGATCGTCACCAAGGTTGGAGCGCGTCGTCCTGAAGATGGCTCGTGGGTTCCCGCGATGTCGCCGCAGGAACTAACCGAAGCGATTCACGACAACCTGCGTAATCTCGGACTCGATGCGATCGATGTTGTCAATCTCCGCTTGATGGGTGACGTTCATGGGCCATCGGAGGGTTCTCTTGCAGAGCCGCTAACGACCTTAGCCGAACTTAAGGAGCAGGGATTAATTCATCACCTCGGTTTGAGCAATGTCACACCTACGCAGTTGGCAGAGGCGCAAACGATCGCAGAAATCGTCTGCGTGCAGAATCAGTACAACGTAGCGCACCGAGAAGATGACGCTTTCATTGACGACCTCGCAAAGCAGGGAATTGCTTATGTGCCGTTCTTCCCGCTGGGTGGGTTCAATCCGTTGCAATCGTCAGCCCTCGATGCTGTCGCAGCATCACTTGGAGCTACACCGATGCAGGTCGCCTTGGCATGGCTGCTTCAGAGATCGCCGAACATCCTGTTAATTCCCGGAACGTCATCCATTAGTCATCTGCACGAAAACACCAAAGCGGCAGACCTGCAACTTTCACCACAAACGATCGCACATCTCGACGCGATCGCTACAACTGCGGTTCAGTGAAAACATTATTGTCCAAGACTAAAAACTAATTCTCAACTTCTGGCAACCAAATAATAAATGTAGTTCCTGGCGCATTGGGTGAAGTGAATTTAGAGTTGATTGCAGGGCTGAAAACCTCAATTTCACCCTGCATTTGCTCTATTAATTGTTTAGCGATCGCTAACCCCAAACCTGTACCTGGGATTTCTGTTTGCGCTTGTACTCCGCGATAATGCCGTTCTCCAAGATGTTCTAAATCTTGGGGTGGAATGCCGGGCCCGTTATCACTAATAACTATTCCCTGAAAATTAGCTTTTTCTTGCCCCGCCTGAATCAAAATTTTGCCACCAGTGGGAGTGTATTTCAAAGCATTATCAATAATATTAGTTAACACCTCTCGTAATGCTTTGACATTGGCACGTACTAGGGATGAATTTTCTTGAATTTCAGTTATTAGTTTTAGCTTTCGCTCTTGGGCGATCGCTTTGGCTGATATTAATAATGGTTCTAATATATCTGCTAGGGAGCAGTCAACTGCTTTATCTCCCGTTCCTGGTAATAATAACGGAGGTTTAGCATCTTTTTGGATAGTTGCTTCTACAAATACTTCTTCAGGGAGATGTAGTGGTGCTAAATCTGCCTCTGTCAAATCAATTACTTGATCGAATTGTTGCAGCAATTCTTGGAGGCGATCGCTTTCTCTGACAATACTATTTGCCACATCCCGGTTAACATCTGCTGGTCGTAGTCGTTTCAATAACAGTTTGCCAAAAGTCCGTAACGCCGTTAATGGGTTACGAAACTGATGCAACAAATTATCCAGCAAATCTCGCTGTTTTTCTTGGAGAATTTGTTGCTCGCGCAACTGTTGCTCAAACCATGCTCGCCGCTGATCTAAAATACAAGCGATCGCTAATGTTTGGGCTATCCGTTGAATCTGACTTTGTTCGTGTTCATTCCATACCCGATCTTTCCTACCTGTCACTAATAACCCCATCATCACACCCTCATAAATCAAAGGTAAAACAATTTGGTTGCCACTAAGTAGGTATTCCTCTTTGAGATCGGGTTGAGACGTATCTGGTATCTCAGACTCCCGTGACGAAGTTGGAGATTCTGAACCTGCTGTCAATAACCTTCCCTGTTGATTGGGTAATATAAACGCCTTTCCAAGTTGAAGTTGCTTGTATGCCGTCGCTTCAATAGTTTCCTCTCCTGGCAGCAATAATGCTGTTTCCGGGTAAATCACCACAGGAATCAGTTTGGCATCGCCAGAAGGAGTATCTACCAATTCTTGTGTTAAGTACACAATACTTAAAGTTGCTCCTAGCCCTTGGGTTAGTAGCGCTATTTGCTCTCGACACAAAGCAAGAAAATCAGAACTGGCAGACATTAACATTTTTTAGCTTTTGCTCAAGATTATAGATTTTGAGGCATGATGTAAGAGAGGATACTTAATTTTTACCTCACTCATTTCATCAAGCTTAACTAAAATCTTCAAAAGAGATGGTTTGTACTAAGGAATTATATTCTTAGGTGATTTTATTTTCTTGATGTTTCAAAGATATTAACTTTCTTATATTAAAAGGTTAAAAACTATTGATATTCTGAACTAGAACCTATATAATGACGACGGATTTTGTAGCTATCACTACAATCTATAGCTTGAAAGAGGAGGACAGTATATTGGCAAGGAGACGCAAAAGGAAGAGTCGTCGTCGTCAGGAAGGACGGCGTATTTTGGAACACGTGCCTCAATATAGCATCGAAAGTGGCGAAGAAAAGCCAGTAACAGCAGCGAGAAGATTCATTCAAGCTGAAGGGATTTTGCCACCAGCGTTGCTACTTGTAAAGCGAAATGAACACACTACAGATCGTTATTTCTGGGCAGAAAAGGGACTGTTTGGTGCTCAATACGTAGAGGAAAACCATTTCTTGTTTCCTAGTTTGAGGGTGTTGGAACCTTCACCAGGTCAAGAACCTCTTGCTTTAGCTAGTCGTTGAACCATAGATGGTCATCTTGGGCATTGAATGTGGCTCCTGACTATTATTAACTGGCAAAATTGCTAAGTTTATGCAAAATTTAATTTTTTTTTAGTTTGTAGCTGATTTGCCAGGAAATCTAGTCCAGGTAGTTGGAAAGTGAAGCTGTTTCAAACCATGCTAGATTGCATGGATTGATACTAATTTGATGATGCAAAAGGGAGTGGGTATAGAGCCAAGCGCGTCTAAAAAGAAGAGTGAAGTTGCGCTCTTATGCCGTAGATGGTTAAAGCTTGCTCTGTCAATGAATTTAAGTTAATGAATTTAAATTTTTTCCCCACGACTTTGGTCGTGGGGAAAACTGACAAAGCAGCAGTCTTGATTTTCTCCTGACTACTTTCCATTGCCTGCATAGTAGGTTAGGTCAGAAGTCTGCATATCATAGTTAAGAGATGGTCGCAACAATCAACAATTATTTCCCAGGCTTGAGCTGTAGAGTCCTCTGCAACTCGCTGAGTTCATCTCGATGGGCAACTACAGCAATCTTACTTGAGGAGGTTTGTTCGCTCTGAGTTGTTTCTACTTTGAGCGATACCTTCTCAAGTCTTCCAGATTTTTTCCAATAAAATAGACCACTTAAAGGCGACAGCAGTACCATCGCCAGAACAAGGGTACTCAGGCTAGGAAAAAGCAGGGATGTCACCAGAGATAGACAAACAATGCCAGTCGCTGCTAGGAAAGTTAGAAATATGGCTAAGAACCAGCTGGGACGAACATTACCTTCAAAAATTACCTGATTTTGTTCTCGGTCTACCGCTGCCACTCGGTAAGACCGCGATCGAAAATACTCTTTTAATTGAGACATTAAAACAGCTTCATCTTGCTCAGATACTAGGTGGGCTATTTCTGTGCGGTCTTTAGTCGAGGCACGAATAAAGAAAAACAGCCCAACCGATAACAACAAGGTTAGCAGGAAGGTAGATGGCAGAATAGCAGTATCCATAACTAATTGTTAGTGTTTGACTGGAGGAGACTTATTCATTATCAATGATTCGTTACTTTTTCCTCCCGTTGATGTAGTCAAGCCATTGAAAAGCTAAATCCTGAGCTTGAACTTGCCATTCAGGAGAAACTTGGTACATCCGCCTGGGGCGCCCCCGTCCTTCGAGTTTCTTCCAATATCCAGTGATTGCCTTTTGGTCTTCTAGAAATTTGATTGCACTATAAAGTACGGTATCTGAAAGCCGATAGACGGGATACTCAGTTTCTAATTGCTCAATCAACTCGGTTCCGTAGGATTCACCTTGTAATAAAACAGACAGTATGTAACAAACTGCTAGTTCTTGACAAAGGTAAGTTGGCGGAGGATTCTCAAAAAATTGATATATATCCTCAAGTTTCATGGTTAGTGAATGGCTAAAAAAAATGCCTTAGGGTAAAGTCTACAATCCTTGTAGCTAGTATACAGTGCTACTACTACGCGAGTAATACATATAAAGCTACTTAGACTAGATATCTATTGCGTAAACATCAAACAATTACCCACGCCTGTGAAGTTGTGGGGCGAGTTTGCGAGTTTTAGGGGCACAAAACAATGTACCCCCACTCAAGCTCGATACGGTGTGGTGAGGAGCGAACAGACAGTGAGAGACTCAGTATCTTGGTGTTAACTGATGCCGAGCTGCTTAAGCAATAAAATGCCATCGAAGAAATTTTACAGGTAAAATGCTATTTTGTCTGTAAAGCTTAATAAACACTTTGTTTTACAGTGATTTTCCCAATGCAAATTCTAAAATCTTAAGCTAAGGGATATATCTGAGATCGAACTGCTACGTCGGTAGACATACTTAAACAGTAACCATTTCTGATTTCCTCGATCGCAGAATTTCTTGTCTTATTTGACAAGTGTGATAGTAAATTTATCAAAGAAGGCGCTAAACTCCCTTCGTCCTCTCCTCTTCGCCTTCCTTTATCAAGCACCCAGCATATTAGCGATCGCTATGTCACAAACTCCCGATGCCCCATCATCTTCCTCAACTCTTAGGGCAATTGCCCAAACTTTTCGCCTTACAGGTTGGATTAGCTTCTGGATTCAGCTAGTACTAGGCGTTGTTTCTAGCATAATTGTGCTGCTGTTCGCCATCTTTAATCAAAGAACTGGCAGTCCTAGTAATAATCCTGGGACTGGCTTTGGCGTATTTTTAGCAATTTGTGGACTGGTTGTTTTAGGTGGGGGGATTTATTTAGCTTACCGTTACACGAGAATTGGCAAGCAATTGGAATCCTCCAATCCCAGCAACCGCCCTCGGAAAAGCGAGACTGTGCAAGTATTACGCTTAGGTGTGTGGGTGAATTTAGGAGGAACGCTAGTGACTCTTTTGGGAGCGCAAGCGATCGTTGGAACACTGGTAGCACGATCCATATCTCCGCAAGCGATAACTACCCAATTTTTTGACCCTACCCGGATTATTAGCGGTCTAGATATGCTTGTAGTACAGGCAAACACCAACACTGTCTCAGCCCACTTTGCAGGGCTGGTGGCGTCACTTTGGTTACTCAATCGCATTAACCGACCGTAGAAAAGGGAGTCAGAAGAAAAGGTAATAGTCAAAAATCAGCAATTCTTTTGACTTCTTTTCTCCTCTTTTTCAAAAGTTGTATGGCAATAATTCAAATATGTTGATTGTACTTTTCCGAAATTATTAAATTACTGTGTGAAGAATAATACCAGTTTCTTACGTTAGCACCCATCTAAAGAGTGATATTAGAACCGTTATCAAGGTGAATTAATTTTTATTGAAGGTCTGACACTATGAAAAAACTAGAAATATGGAAGTTTGGTATACAAGTACTTTTTAGCACATTGATGATTGGATTATGTAGTTCCCTAATCTTTTTGGAACGCGATAATAGCCAAAACCAGGCAGTTTACTGGAGTGGTTTATCAGGCGTACTTGCCTACTGGCTAGCCTCACCTGCAAACACTCAGGAATCTACAAAATCAGAATAATACTAAATTTAAATGCTTGCTTTTCTGCTCACACAAAGCCAAAATCAGTATATGCTGATGTGTTGGCAGGTAGATAATAGGCTAAAAACTGAGAAAAATCTGTGCTGGATATCAAGCAAATACGGGAAAATCCCCAATTAGTTCAAGAACGATTGAATAGTCGTAGTGGTAAATACGACATCGAACCGATTTTACAGTTAGATCGGAAACAACGGGAACTTGAAGGGACGCGTAGTCAACTGCAAGCTCGTAGCAACGAAATTGGTAAAATTGTCGGCCAGAAGATTAAATCTGGGATCAATCCTCAAGACCCAGAAATTCAAGCTTTGCGGGATGAAGGTAACTCTCTTAAAGCGACGTTGAGTCAACTCGAACCCCAAGAAAAAGACCTCAAAGCTGAAATTTACCAACTTGTGTTGGCACTTCCGAATTTACCAAGTGACTCTACACCCCTTGGTAAAAATGAGGAAGATAACGTAGAAGTACGCCGTTGGGGTGATGAGTACATTCCTCAAAATCCGAATATTCTCCCTCACTGGGAAATTGGCGAAAAGCTGGGTATTCTCAATGTTGAACGAGCTGTAAAAGTTGCCCAAAGTCGCTTTGTGACATTAATAGGCGCTGGTGCAGCATTGGAAAGGGCATTAATTCAATTTATGCTGTCTCTCCATACTCAAGCTGGGTATGTGGAAGTCAGTCCGCCGCTGTTAGTTAATACCGAGTCTTTGACGGCGACCGGTCAGTTACCCAAGTTTGCGGAAGAAAGCTTTAAATGCGCTGATGATGACTTATGGCTGATTCCGACAGCTGAAGTTCCAGTTACAAATCTCTATCGGGGTGAAATTCTCGCTGCTGAAGATTTGCCTATTTACCACTGTGCCTTTACTCCCTGTTTTCGCCGCGAAGCTGGTAGTTATGGGCGCGATATGCGGGGATTAATTCGCCTGCATCAATTTAACAAGGTGGAAATGGTGAAGTTTGTCGAACCCAGTACGTCTTTTGATGAACTGGAGAAATTGGTAGGGAATGCCGAAGCAATTTTACAGGCGTTGAAGTTGCCTTACCGAGTAGTAAATTTAAGTACTGGGGATTTGGGATTTGCCTCTACCAAAACTTATGATTTAGAGGTTTGGTTGCCCTCTTCTGGAAAATACCGTGAAATTTCTAGCTGTTCCAATACTATAGATTTTCAGGCACGACGGGCTGATATTCGTTTCAAAGAGACGGGGAAGAAAGGTACTCAGTTTGTACATACCCTCAATGGTTCGGGTTTGGCGGTGGGAAGGACGATGGCAGCAATTTTGGAGAATTATCAACAACCTGATGGGACGGTGAGGATACCAGAAGTATTGCAACCTTACTTGGGACGTGAAGTTTTGTAATTTGTCATTGGTCATTGGTCATTTGTCATTTGTCTTTTACCAATGAGCTATGCCCCATACCCCATTCCCAATGCCCAATTAGAATAGAGATAACTATAGCTTAATATCTTCACTAATTTACTCTATGTCAGTTTTAGCAGCGATCGCAGTCTTGGCTGTTTTGATCTTGGTACACGAGTTGGGGCATTTTGTTGCAGCACGTTCTCAAGGCATTCTCGTTAACCGTTTTTCTTTGGGTTTTGGCCCAGTTCTTTTGAAGTACCAAGGTTCACAAACCGAATATGCTGTCCGCGCCTTTCCTTTGGGCGGTTTTGTGGGCTTTCCCGATGATGACCCCGATAGCGATGTTCCACCCAATGACCCAAATCTGCTGCGTAACCGTCCAGTTTTAGACCGGGCGATTGTCATCAGTGCTGGAGTAATCGCCAATTTAATATTTGCCTACTTGGTGTTGGCTCTGCAATTGGGTATTGTCGGCATTCCCAAGGAATTAACCTATCAAGCTGGTGTAGTTGTCCAGCCTGTTAATCAAGAATCTGTTGCCTACCAAGCAGGAATTCGGGAAGGAGATATTATTCTGGCTGTTAACGGTCAGGAACTCCTAGCTTCTGATAAATCAACTCCTTTGCTGACTAAAGAAATTCAAACTCATCCCAATCAGCAAATCGAACTGAAAATTCAACGTGAAAACCAACAACAAACCCTGAAATTAACTCCGAAATTGGGAGCCGATGGCAAAGGCGTAGTTGGGGTGGCACTTAGTCCAAATGCTACAGCAGTTTATCGCCGTCCTAATAGTCCTTTTGAAATTTTTGGTCTTGCTGCTAATAGATTTCAACAATTATTTGTTGGTACACTAAGCGGTTTTGGTCAGTTAATTACTAACTTTCAACAAACTGCTGGGCAAGTTTCTGGGCCAGTTAATATTGTCAAAATTGGTGCGAAATTAGCTGAGGACAATACTGTAAATCTGTTGTCTTTTGCGGCAATTATCAGCATTAACTTGGCTATTATCAATATTTTGCCTTTACCAGCTTTGGATGGCGGACAACTCGCTTTCCTGCTAATTGAAGGTTTACGCGGTAAGCCTGTACCCGCCCGCATTCAAGAAAGTGTAATGCAAACTGGTTTGGTGTTACTCTTAGGGTTAGGAATTTTTCTGATCGTCAAAGAAACTACCCAATTAACTAGCCAATTGGAATGGGTACAAAAATTGTTCCAGTAAGCATTACCTGCAAATCGTTATCTAAAAAGCAACGGGCGATAGAAATTTTAGCTCGGCTGAAGCGTCTTTATCCAGATGCTACTTGCTCTTTGAACTACTCAACGCCAGTACAATTGTTGGTGGCAACGATTCTCTCTGCTCAGTGTACTGATGAGCGGGTGAATAAAGTAACACCAGCTTTATTTGCTCGGTTTCCTGATGCAGAAAGTTTAGCGATCGCTGATTTGGTAGAATTAGAAAGTTTGGTGCGTTCAACAGGGTTTTATCGCAATAAAGCCAAGAACATTCAAGCCGCCTGTCGGATGATTGTCACTGAGTTTAACTCTGTTGTCCCCAACCAAATGGAGCAATTATTAAAGCTTCCAGGTGTGGCGCGCAAGACAGCAAATGTAGTCCTAGCTCATGGTTATGGCATTAATGCTGGCGTGACAGTAGATACTCACGTTAAGCGCCTGTGCGAACGCTTGGGTTTAACTGAACATACAGACCCCATTCGGATTGAGCAAGATTTAATGGGTTTATTGCCTCAGCCTGATTGGGAAAATTGGTCAATTCGGCTGGTTTATCACGGTCGTGCTATTTGTAAAGCCCGCTCTCCCGTCTGCGTTGCTTGCAAGCTTGCCGATTTATGTCCGGCTGCAAATAAGCCAGTGGTTGTAGGATAAGCGACACAAGTAACCCCAGAATTGATGGAGAGACTGTAGAATGGAAAACGGTGTCTTCAAATAAGTTAGAGAATATATGGCAAAAAAGAGCATGATTGAGCGCGAGAAAAAGCGCACCAAGTTGATTGAAAAGTATGCTGACAAGCGGGAAACTCTTTTAGAAGAGTTCAGAAGTGCAGCATCTCCTTTGGATAAACTAGAAATCCACCGGAAGATTCAACAGCTACCCCGGAACAGTGCGCCCACCCGCCACCGCAACCGTTGCTGGTTGACTGGTCGTTCTAGAGGAGTTTACCGCGATTTTGGGTTGTCTCGGAACGTACTGCGAGAATGGGCGCATGAAGGTCTTTTACCTGGAGTTGTTAAGTCTAGTTGGTAGTCAAGAGTCATTAGTCATTAGTCATTAGTCATTGGTAAAGAACAAATGACAAAGGACAAATGACAAATGACAAATGACAAAAATTATTGCCCACAACACTTATCAATTCCCAGACTTTCTAAGAGTAGATCGCTGACGGCGTTGGCGATCGCAAACTCTCCATAGAAGCTATTGGAAAAATCATAGGACTGCATCTCTGTGACAATGGCAATTACCAGAGAACCAAGGTCATTTTCTCCTTCCATCCGTTGACGCACAAAAATCTGTGCGGCTCGTTGGGCAATATTTTGGTTTACTGCTTCGGGGATAAATTCTGTATCTAGCCACCGTTGTAAGCGTTCTCGTAACCATTCACCTTCGAGTAGGGGGTTTTCGGGCGGTGGTAGGGTGATGGGTGGAATTGGTTGAGTCATCTTTTTTTAAACGCAGAGGGACGCGGAGGGAAACGCAGAGGAACGCTGAGGTTGATTTTTTAGCATCAAATTGCGTTTCTAGGAGTGTTTTTTTATATTTATTTATGCAATATGATATCGCGGCTATTGTTGAGGGCTATGCACAAGGCTATTTTCTCATGGCTGATGAACGCGATCGCCTGAGTTGGTACGGAAGTCGCGATCGAACTTTTATTCCTTTGGATGAACGGTTTCGTTATCCCAAGTCTTTACAGCGTGTTCTGAATCAAGAGCGGTTTACTGTGGCGATTAATCGGGACTTCCAAGCTGTGGTGGCTGGCTGTGCTAATAGAGAGACAACTTGGATTTCACCAGAATTGGAAAAGATTTACTGGCTACTTTACCAGAGTGGTTATGCTTATAGTTTTGAAACTTGGCAAGGTGACGAATTAGCTGGAGGAATTTTAGGGATTGTGATTGGTGGGGCTTTTATTGGCGAGTCGATGTTTTACCGCATTCCCGAAGGCTCAAAGGTGGCGATGGTTAAGTTGGTGGAAAGATTGCGTCAGAGAAAATTTGTGTTTTTTGATGCCCAAATGATGAATCCCCATTTGGAGAGGTTTGGCGCTTATCGGGTTGGGGATGAAGAATATCAATCTTTACTTGAGCAAGCGTTGCAATGTGCTTGTAGTTTAGTCTAATTTAAAAGAAAAGCTGGATGTGATTGTTACTGATGTAATAATGCTGGAAATAAAGGTATTACCATAAAAATCTTTCAATCATTACAATAGCGATCGCGCCCATTTTGTTTGGCATCGTACAGTGCTTTATCTGCTGAAGCAATGAGTGTGTCTGGCCTGATGTTCCAAATAGGTATGCGAGAGGTAATTCCTAAACTAACGGTGATAATATTTTTGACATCAGACTGTACATGGGGAATAGCCAGAGCATGAATTGCTTGCTGAATACTTTGCCCTACTTTAATCGCTCCCGCTAAGTCAGTATTGGGCAAGAGTACCAAAAATTCTTCTCCACCGTAACGCGCTACTAAATCGGCAGGACGATGAATTGTTTGTTGCACTGTTTGCGCTATCCTCATTAGACAATGATCGCCTGCAAGATGACCATAGTAATCGTTGTAAAGTTTGAATTTATCAACATCAAACATAATCAGTGACAAGGGTTGTTGTTCTCGTGCAAGGCGTCTCCATTCTGCTTTGAGTCGTGCATCAAAGCAACGACGGTTAGCCACCTGAGTCAAGCCATCTAAATTTGCCAGTTGTTCTAGTTTCTGATTTGCATCTTGGAGAGCCAATTCAATTTGTTTTCGTCCAGTGATGTCGCATATGGTAATAGCAAAACCATCATCTAGTTTGACTGCAACAAAGTGATACCAGCAAGAATTCCCTAATGGATGATAAAAATCTCGCTTGAAAGCTTCCCCTGTTTTGACAAGATTAACGAAGTGATTAAAGAGGTCTGGTTCTAGATGAGCTAAAAGTTTTTTGAGTACTAATTTGCCGATTATCTCTTCACATTTGCTTCCGAAAGCTTTAGCAATAACAGGATTGATAACTAAGCAACGAAAATCTTCAATGTCTCCAGTTACAGGGTTGCGGACAGCTTGCATAGCGGCAATACCATCTAGCGAACTATTCAAAATACTGGCTAGCATTGCCCTAGACTGATACAGTATTTCTTCTGTTTCCCTACGCTTAATATTTTCTTGTTCTAGAAGCCGTTGCTGGCGTTGAATGGTTAACTGATTTTCTAGACGCGCTACAACTTCTTCCATCTGAAAGGGTTTAGTGATGTAGTCTATGCCCCCTGACTCAAAGGCTATCACTTTATCGAAGACATCATCTAAAGCACTAATAAAAATAATGGGAATGGTGCGTAGAACTTCATCGGCTTTCAGAGTTCTACAAACTTGATAGCCATCCATTTCTGGCATTTTAATATCTAAAAGAATGATGTCTGGTCGCTTTGCCTTTACTGTTTTTAGTGCCATCCGTCCACTTGTGACACTGCGAACAGTATAGCCGAGTTTGACCAGAGAATCACTTAATAAATGTAAATTTTTGGGATTGTCATCTACTAGGAGAATATTACCTTTATTTTCTTTATCAGAATTAAGATTCATTGCTTCTCAGGGGTTCGGCTAAATCAACTAATTCCTCAAATTCAAATTGACGAGCAAGTTTTATTAAAGATTGAATTAAAAAAGTTTCTGTTTTAGGAATATCTCTAATTAATTCTATGACACGATTAGTATTTGCTTCTAATGCAGCTTCATAGAATTGATTAATCCATTCTTGAGACATACATATTAGATTTTGGGATGTTAAAGTATTTTTTTCTGTATATTCCAAATTTGAAGAATTATTTTCAGCAAATATATATTTGACACCAAGATGTTTGGCTAGTGTGTCAAAAATTGTATGTTCTGCAAAAGGTTTGCGGAGAAAGTCATCACATCCGGCTGAAAGAACGATCGCTTTTTCTTCTTCTAAAACACTTGCTGTCAGAGCAATTATAGCTGTAGCATTCCCCTTGGTAGTGGACTTGATATATTTTGTAGCTTCGTAACCGTCCATGACAGGCATTCGCATATCCATCCAAATCAGGTGGGGTTCCCATTCATTCCAAATAGCGATCGCTTCTTTGCCATTACTAGCTTCTTTCATCTCAAACCCTAACGGTTGTAAGAGTTTAATTAATAATTGGCGATTAATAGGTTTATCATCTACTATTAATAGTTTATATATAGGTTGTCCTGGTGCAAGTTCTAATACTTTTGGATGTACTTCTAAAGTATTGTTATTGGTTGGTTGACCTAACTTTGCTTGAATATAAAATTTAAAAGTTGTCCCGACTCCTAATTTACTTTCAACAGAAATATCTCCTCCCATTAACTGAATAAACTTGTGACTAATTGCTAAACCTAAACCTGTTCCTTCTTGAGATTCTTTTCCAGCTTGTGCTTGAGAAAAAGCATTAAAAAGTTTGGGTAATTCTGCGGCTGCAATTCCCACTCCTGTATCACAGACTTCAAAATCAAGAGTTAAAATATCTGTAATTTCTTCACTAGTATTATTTACTGTTAAACTAATTGTTCCTTTTTGAGTAAACTTAATGGCATTAGTAATCAAATTAATTAATACTTGCCGGAGTTTTAACTCATCTGTGCAAATATAACATGGGACATTTTCACTACGTTGAAATATTAAATTTAAGCCTTGATTGCTTGCCTGTAAATGTAGCATATCTTCTAAGTCATCTAGCAAGCGATATAGATCGAAATCTCTAGGATTAAGAGTAGTTTTACCCGCCTCTATTTTTGATAAATCGAGAATATTATTGATGAGCGTTAGTAAATAATCACCACTGTGATAAATGATCCCGGCATTTTCATAATGCTCGGTAGGCAAGTTTTTCGCGCGTAACATTAACTGAGAAAAACCTAGAATAGCATTGAGGGGCGATCGCAACTCATGACTCATATTCGCAATAAATAAACTTTTAGCTTGATTTGCGACTTCGGCTTTGTCTTTAGCAATGGCTAACTCTGCTGTTCTCTCCTGTACCCGTTGTTCTAAAGTTTCCAAAGATGTTTGTAACTGAAGTGCCATGTTGTTAAACGATTTTGACAGTTGACCTATTTCGTCTTTTGATTTATTTTTGGCACGGATATCTAAGTTACCCGCGGTAAACTGGAAAACTATATTGGTAAGGTGAATTATTGGCTTTGTTAGCACTTGTCCAATAGCAAAAGCGATGATTGTCACTACTCCAGCGATAAATGCAAATAGAAAAATTGTGTTACGAATTTGCTTTTCTACAGGTGCTAAAGCAACGGCAAGGGGTCGGGCAAACAACACAGACCAAGGTTTATATTGCAAACGAGCGATCGCAATTAGATTAACGCGATCGCCTGTTGCTGACAAGGATGCAATTAAATACGACTGTTTATTATCCAATGCTTGTTTAAGTTTGGATTCATTAGTTGCCAATTCTTTGAAAGAAGAATTAGGCAAACGACCTTCTTGTTGCAGTTGAGTTACAACATCATCAGGCAGAGGCACAATTGATTTAAAAAGCAGTTCTGGTGCGGTGCTATGTGCGAGATAAATATTATTGTCATCTAAAAGAATCGCAAAAGATTTTTCCCCAGCCCATTCGGTTTGTCGAGTTACTAACTGCTGAACAACAGTTGCATTATATGAAACACGCAATACACCCAATATATCTCCCTTGGCATTGCGAACCGGACTACTAAAAAAGAGGGTAATAAGATCGGGAATTGTCGGCGATCGCTTCATGCTAGAAACAAAGGAGAAACCAGTTTGTAGCGGTTTTTTAAAATAATCTTGAACTGATTCGTCTTTGCCAATATTCAGTGTACGTGTATCCAATACATTTTTACCGTTTAAGTCGAGCAAAGCATAAGAGAGAATATTGAGCATATCTTTGCGACTGAGACGCATTAATGTTTCTGTCGCCAATTGCATTTCGGGGCTGCCGTCTCGCTGTTTTGGAGTTAGGCTGAGGTAGCGTGCCAAACCTGGTAAAATCGCCTCTACACGCACGGCATTGAGATTTCCATCAATAAAGGCATCTATTCTGTTAGCGGTTTCGTTAGCCGCCGCAGATAGGGCTTGTCGGGCGTTGTCAGTTAGTGCTTTTTCAGTTGTCTGTTTGTTGATAAATGCCAATAACAGCAACGGAATCAAAGCAACAACGAGAAACGAAGCGATCAACTTTGTACGGATGCCGCCCAAAAAGGAGTGCTGCATAGCTTCAAACTAAGGGGGATTCAAGAAGGAAGAATTGAACAAACTTTTTAGCTCAGGAATACGCGTAATGTTTCCAGAGCGAATAAAAAAGTCTGCATATATCTTGGCAGTTTTGTCAATGGACTTAGGGTTATCAGATTGAAAATATTTTTGATTTTCACCTAAATCAGTTAGGTTTATTCCCTCTAGAGAGAGAGTATTTATCGGAATTTTTAACGCTTTGCTGACGATCGCTTTTCCTTCTTCAACATTTGCTTTCCAGTAGGTCGAAGCTTGCAGCCATCCCTGCACAAATGCACGAATGTCTTCGGGGCGATCGCGGATTGTCTCACCACGAAAGATAATCAAATCTAAAATAAAGCCAGGGGTTTGTTTGCTAGTAAATAGGATATTTCCCCCTAATTTTATCGTTTCAGAGAGATAGGGTTGCCAAGTGTGTCCGGCTTGAATAGTATTATTTTTCAGGCGTTGAGGAATTTCTGAAGCCTCTAATTGAACTAAGTTCACATCATCACTAGTTAAATTGGCAGTTTTCAACATTTCAGTCACGAAAACTTCGCTAAAACCACCTAGATTTGCACCCAGCTTTTTCCCTTTCAAGTCAGCTACAGTTTTAATTTTTGATTGGGCTACTACCACATCTGCTCCTATTGATTCATCTATAACGATCGCGCCTTGTATATCTGGATTTGCGGCACTCAAGATGATAAAATTTCCCAAGGACGACGTAATCCCATCATACTTACCCGCATTGAAGTTTGCTTGTTCCAATTGGGCGTATTGTGTATGAATTAGTTCCACATCTACCCCTTGGGCTTTGAAGAATCCTTTTTTTTGAGCAATGATGCCTGGAAGCTCTCCAACAAAAGATCCAAATATCACTTTCAATGGAGGGCGTTTTACTTCAGTTGGTACTGAAGTATTACAAGCAAGTAGTAAACAGGCAGTAATGAGAAAAATACTAATGTATCTGAGTAGTTTAAGCATAGAATTTTTGATGTTTTTTAATTATTGTTAATCAAAGATTCTGCTAAATAAACTAATTGTTCAAATTAAATTGCCGTGCAAATTTCGTCAGTGATTATATTAAACGAGTTTTGGTTGTTGGAATTGCTTCAAGATTTAGAAATTCTGACCGCAAGGGCAGCTTGAGAATTTCATTCACAGGTATTGAGCCGCCTTAACAAGGGATTATGCTTCAAATCAATGAAAAAGGCTGTAATTGCAAAGAGAGCGATCGCTCTTTTCTACTGTTATATTAGTCTTTAAATAATCCCGTACCCAATCACAACTGTATTTCAGTAGGTTGAGATGGAGAATTTCTTCTAAATCCCACAGAATTACAAGTTGGTCATCTCCGCCAGAGGCAAGGGTTTTACCATCAGGGCTAAAGGCAACACTGCTCACATTAGAAGTATGTCCATTCAGGGTGACGAGTAAAGTACCATCAATTTTCCAGACTTTGATCGTATTGTCAAAACTTGCGGCTGCTAGCATTTGACCATCTGGACTGAATGCTACCCTGGTTAAGCCAATACTTTTACCATCAAAGCTCCTCACCAGAGTGCCATCACGTTTCCAAAGTCGCAGACTACCATCCCCACCTGTAGAGGCAATCAATTGACTATTCGGGCTAATGGCAACCCCAAAAACTTCACTCTTATGCCCTTCTAAGGTGCGATCGGGTTTTTCTAACAGGCGTTCGCTATTTTTTGAAGTCCACAGTTTGATAGTGCCATCAGCACTAGCAGAGGCGATAAACTGCCCATCTGGACTATAAACAATGTCCCAAATTCGCCCTGTATGCGCCTGAATAATTTGCTGGAGTTGAAACTCTCCATTGGAGCCGCGTTGCCAGAGTCTCAGCTTGTAATCAAAACCCACAGTCACTAATCGGTTGCCATCAGGACTGTAGCTAACACCCAAAAGACCGATACCTGGCCCTTCCAGAATGGTTCGCTGATTGCTGTCTAGTTGCCACAGTCTTACAACACCTTTAGAACCAACGATCGCTAAAGTTCGACCATCGGGGCTAAAGTCAAGACTAAGCATTCGAGAATCTTCTTCAACAATGGTTTTGGCGAGAGAACCATCGCGTCTCCAGAGTTTGACTTCTTTGCCAGCAACAGAAGCTAGCCGTTGCCCATCAGGGCTAAATGCCACCCGCCAGACCATTTCTTGATGGCCATTGAGTAGCTTTATTAAGGGTGAGTGGACTCTCCAGAGTTTGATGGTATTGTCGTGACTGGCAGAGGCGAGAGTTTCTCCATCAGGACTGAAGGCGATGGTTTGAATATTTGAGGTATGCCCCTGCAAAGTTCTTAATAAAGTACCATCTATTCGCCAGAGTTTAACGGTTTTATCAGAACCGCCGGAAGCAATAGTCTGCCCATCAGGGCTAAAAGCTACACCAAATATTTCAGCAGTATGCCCTTTAAAAGTTCTCAGGAGAGTGCCTTCTCGATTCCACAGTCGCACCATCTTATCTGCACCGCCAGACACTAAAGTTTGTCCATCGGGGCTAAAAGCAACACTCCAAATAGTTGCGTTTCCAGCTGTGAATGTTTTGAGCAGCGTTCCATCTAATCGCCAAAGCTGATTCTTGCCGCCTACCATAGAAGAAGCGAGAGTTTGACCATCGGGGCTGAAGGCAATTCCCCACACACCACGCTGATGTTTAAGAGTTCTGATTAAAGTGCCATTTAGTTGCCAAAGCTTGACGCTAAAATCGCCACTGGCAGAAGCGATCGTTTGTCCATCTGGGCTAAAGGCAACTCGCCACACCGCAGATTTGTGCCCTTTGAAGATGGTTGACAATTTACCATCGATCGTCCAAAGACGGATAGTGCCATCAATGCCGGCAGCGACTATCCGGCGGCTATCCGGGCTGAAGCGGACGCTTTGTATGGTTGCACTATGTGGTAGCGTTCTCACCAGTGTTCCATCCCGCTTCCATAGCTTGACTGTGCGATCGATGCTAGATGAGACAATCCACTGACCATCAGCGCTAAAATCAACGCCTAAGACAATCCCTTGATGCCCCGACAAGTGATTGAATTCATCAGCACCGTAGACAGCTTGTTCTAATACTTTACGGGTTTGGAGATCCAGAGCATTGGCATCTGCCAAATTTTGCAGATCGAGCCGTTGAAATTCCTGTCTGGCTCTGATTGCTTGTACCAGTGCATCTAAGCGTTGATTGGAATTAAAACTTCCATTGGAAGCAGCTGCGATCGCCCGTACCTCACTCAGTGATGCTTGTCGATCGGCGTAGAGTGTTGTGAACCCCAAGACAATAACTGCTAGTAGGGCCAAACTTACCCCTAATAAGAGTCGTCGCTGAAGCCGAGCGCTCTTTTGTTCGCTTGCCAATCGCGCTTCAGTTTCTTTGAGCCGTTCTACTTCCATTTTTTGCTGGACTTCTCGACGTTCCAATTCTTGGCTAGCTGCTAAAAATCGATAGTCCAAATCACTGAGACTTTTACGCTGAGTCCAGTCCAAAACCTCTTGTAAGGCATTACCCCGCAGCAAGCGTGACTCATCTTGAAAGCTCGATGCTACCCAAGCATTGAATGGCTGTGAATAAGGGCGCAAATTGTCTAACTGCTTTAACACCCATTCAGTATTGAAAATATGCCGGTAGATGGGATTTTTAATTCTGAGATAGCCGTTGTACTTCTCGACCAATCCTGATAGTAAAAGCTCCGTCTGTTCTCGGCTATCATCGGTAGCCACGGGAGATAAAAAAGGACGCAAAGACTGGGAACGCCAAGAGTCGCTAGTGTCTTCATTATTTGCGTCCTCCCATCCCCATTTCCCCTCGTCCTCTATTTCCTGGGTTTGCAATACCTGCTGATAAAGACTCAGCAACCGTCCACTTTGTTGTTGGTTGAAAAGTAAGCGATCGCGAATCGTACGCAGGTGTTCGGGTTCATCTTGTGATTCCCAGTGTTGGATAATCTGCGATCGCACCAATTCTTCTACCCAATAGGCCTCAGTTTTTGGGGGTAGGAAAATTTTCCGCTCTGATGTCTTTAAAGCAGTTTGGAGAATTAATTGACAGAGTTTTTGAGTGAGAAACGGTTGTCCACCTGTCCAATAGATCACCTCTTGCAGCACAACTTCTGGTCGCTCAATTGCTCCTTTTAACCCATTTAGCAATGGGCTAGCTTCATGCAATCGAAAGCCGTATAACTCAATAGCTGTTCCAATGTTAAAAGGTGTCCGACGTTTGTCAGCAATTAAATCAGATGGACTGGCGACTCCAAATAATGCAAATCCCAGGCGTTGAAAATTTGGGTCGTGTGCTTGCTGATTGTAGCAATGACGAATCCAGGCAAAAAAGTCATTGACCGGAAAATTCAAACTCAGCAAACTATCAATTTCATCAATTAAAATGAAAATGCCTTTAGCTTCGCCGCCTTCTTCAGAATCGCTCTTAACATTTGGCAGCAATATTTCTTCAACAAACTGGTGTAGTTTTTGTACAGGAGAAAGACCTGTTTGCATATTCCACCATTGCTTAAAGTTGACGTGTTCCGCCAGATCTAACCCGTAGAATATGCTGACAATGATTCCTTTATACCATTGTGCTGATGTGGTATCCTCGCTACCCAATTGCGTCACGTCTAAGTAAACACATTTATAGCCTTCTGACTTGAGACGACGACTTATTCGCTGTAGTAGAGATGATTTACCCATTTGGCGAGAGTTGAAGACGTAGCAAAAATCGCCACCTTTTAAACTGGTATAAAGTTTTTCATCTGCTTGACGCACAACATAAGTGGGATCGTCACTGTGGAGGCTACCGCCAACTTGGTATCTCATGTGCAAAGTGTGATTAGAAAAGGGGGAAATAAAGAAGGAGTCAGAATTCGGAATTCAGGATTTAGAATACTATATCCATGCCACACTATCCCGTCCGTGAAGTGTCTTGTAGAGTAAAACGGTGAGGAATGGGTATGGAGTAGATGCGAGCGCAGATGGAAAAACGACGGCGCAATGGTTTGCCTTTCGCCAAGATTATGATTTACTGATTTTAAATTGGATGTTGACCAAAGTCAGTAGGTTGATTAAATCCGCCAAATTTCTGAAAGCAATTTCGTCTTTGTCTAACCATCGCTAACCTTGACCCGGAAAACATGGCAGATTACTTGAATAAGTACCAAAAGTCTGATAGGAAAACCATACTAATGAGAATTTGGACTATTACTGCTGTGCTAGCTGTTTTTTGGCTAATATCTGGGGTCATCGGTTCTAAGCCAATTAACGCTACTTCTGTTTTGGTAGAAAATGCCATATCATCTCTGCCGTCAACGAATGCAAAACAGATTACTGTCAGTAACACCGAGTTTGGTCTGAAGAGAGTTGACTCCAAAGGAAACGTTACCATTTTCCAGACAAAAAGAGTGCCACTTCAGGAAGGAAATACCTACGGGTGGCGGATTAAACTCAAAAACTACCAAGGTGAAGTGAAATGGCGTGAAGTCTTGTATTTACCAAAACCTCCAGAAACTTGGGGTACAGATAATGGTGAAGATTTTTCAATATCAGCAGACGGCAAGACATCTGTAACACGACGCACGCAGTCGGTTTCAGAAGGTGTAATTGAGAACTTTTGGACAATTGCCCCTGGCGATCCAGTTGGTAAGCATAGAATAGAAGTCTATATTGATAACCGTTTGATCGGTACTTTCCAGTTTGAAGTTATTCCAGTTAAGTAGAGATGAAGGGCATTGGGCATGGGGCATTGGGCATGGAGAAGAGACAAGCTAGACAAGGAAGAGGGGGGAGACTTGGGAGAGACTTGTTCAATAATTCCCCCTTGTCCCCTTGTCCCCTTGTCCCCTTGTCCCCTTGTCCCCTGCTCCCCTGCTCCCCTGCTCCCCTTGTCCCCTTGTCCCCTGCTCCCCTGCTCCCCTGCTCCCCTGCTCCCCTGAAACTGAGGAGTATCTTAGAGATAGAAGTTTGATTCTTGTTAGGTGGCGATCGTGAATACAGAGGAATTTCTGCGATTGATCGAAAAGCAGCGCCCATGCCCTGAGACACTACCAAAAGGGCTGCAAGCAATGTGGTATGACAACAAAGGTGATTGGAACAAAGCTCATGAAATAGTTACAGATGCCAGCGATGCTGACAGTGCCTGGGTTCATGCTTACCTGCACCGCAAAGAAGGCGATTTGAACAATGCCCATTTCTGGTATCAACGCAGTGGTCAACCAGTATTTTCAGGAGAACTAAGCCAGGAATGGGAACAAATAACTTCTGTATTGCTAAAGAAGGTGAACGCGACGCATGAATGCTGAAGAATTAAAAAGGCGTTTTGCCGCAGGAGAAAGATATTTTCCAGCCGTCAACTTGAGTCGGGACAAGCTGATTGGAGCCGATTTGCCGGGAATTAATTTATGGGGATCTGACTTGAGTGGAGCTAACTTAGCTAAAGCTAAACTCTGGGGAGCAGATTTGAGTAGAACTAATTTAGCCAAAGCGAATTTGACCAGAGCTAATTTGAGCGGTGCCAATCTGAATGAAGCAAATCTTCGGGGAGCAAAACTCAACTATGCCAAGTTGTATGGAGCTAATCTGACTGGCGCTTACTATGATGAAAGTACGCGGTTTTCTAGAGGTTTTGACCCTATCAGTAAAAATATGCGGAAGGTGTGAAGGCAGTAGGGGAGCAGGGGAGCAGGGGAGCAGGGGAGCAGGGGGGACAAGGGGACAAGGGGGACAAGGGGACAAGGGAGACTTGGGGAAATTATTGAACAAGTCTCTCCCAAGTCTCCCCCCTCTGACTTGTCTACCTTGTCTCTTCTCCATGCCCAATGCCCCATGCCCCATGCCCAATGCCCAATCTCCTTTAAATAACTGATACATGTTGATGTGAACCATCCATAGACGATATCAACATTTGTTCAAAGACTTTGGAAAGAGCAGTTTGAAAACGCTGACGATGCTTGATTTTGAAAAAAGGTCGAACTATTTCTGCGTAGGCATAGCCTGCCTTAGTCATCGCACTGTTGACTTCTCTATTATCAATAACTCGAATTGCCCGCAGAGTTCCTAGCTGGATTTCTTTTTTTACCATCAACTCAGAAATTCCAGTTGCGCCTACTCCATTTTCAATTGCGGCTTTTGCCATCTCACCACTGGTAAACACTAAAATTACATTCAGCTCGCTGAGGTTGATCCCCCAATTTTGCAACGCTTCTTCAAACCTTTGTTGGGTTCCAGATTCTGGCACTCGCATCACCCAAGGAGTTTGAGTTAATTGGCTTAAATCAATTTCTCCCCACTCAAACCAAGGGTGTTTTTGACCAACCACAATTTGTAAGCGATCGCTCGCCACTATTTCGTACTCCAGAGTATTCTGAAGCGCTGGCTTCACATCACCTTCCACCAAACCTAAATCAAACTGTCCCATCGCTGTACCGACACAAATCGTTTCTGCATTGGCAAGGGTACAGTCAATCTGGATACCAGGATATTGGCTCTTAAACTCACTAATTTTACTTGGTAGCCAGTAGTTACCAATTGTCAGACTCGACCCTAATTTCAATTCACCCCGTTGCAGATTGTTCAATTCTCGCAATCCTCTTTCTGTCAAGGAAACTTGATCGAGAATTTTCTGCGCTTCCACTTGCAATAATTTACCCGCCTCAGCAATCTCGATATGGCGACCAATCCGATGGAATAGTTTCACACCATATTCTTGCTCTAAGTTGTGGATCGCTGCACTGACGGCAGGTTGTGTAATATAAAGCTCCTCTGCTGCGCGAGTGAAGTGTAAGTTCTGCGCCACAGCCAGAAATATTTTTAGCTGCTCAAGCGTCATTCCAGCCATTGGTCGTATCCCTAAGACTTAATGTCAAAATTTTAATCACTTTCATTTATCATTTTGACAAATAAAAGCATTTGATTCTATCGGTTAGTTTGACTAAAGTATAAATCAAAGCTTTTTACTTAGTCATTTGTCATTAGTCATTGGTCATTTGTCATTTGTCCTTTGTAAGTGACCAATGCCCCATGCCTAATTACCAAGCACGAACATAAGGACATCCACAAATGAACGATTTAGTAACTGCAATTACCACAGGGATTACCGCATTCACTGCCACCAACATCGATGATATTGTCATTCTGACGTTGTTTTTTTCACAAATAAGTAAAACGTTTCGCAGTCGTCACATCCTTGCTGGTCAGTATCTCGGTTTTGCAGCATTGATCGTTGCTAGCCTTCCCGGTTTCTTCGGTGGACTAATCATACCGCAGGACTGGATTAGACTACTTGGTTTTATGCCAATAATCATTGGTGTGAGCAGTTTACTAAAACGCGAAGAGGATTCATCTGAGGAAGCTGAAGAAGAAACCGAGCCGTCTTGTCCCTCTATAGTTAGGAGTTTTGTTTCTCCACAAACTTGCAATGTAGCCGCGATCGCCTTTGCTAATGGCAGTGATAATATTAGCGTCTATGTGCCCTTGTTTGCCAACTCAGAATTAGACAGTCTGCTGGTGATTATAGGTGTATTCTTTACTTTAGTGAGTGTATGGTGTTATACCGCTTACAAGTTAACCTACTTGCCTGCGATCGCCAACTTTTTAACTGAAAATGGTAATACTTTTGTCCCTTGTATCTTGATTGGTTTGGGCGTATTTATTGTCACCGAAAATGTTACTTGGACTCTTTTATCTGTAGTTTCTAGTTATATATTTTCATTAGTTTTAGGTTTCAATACTCAGCCGTCAAGTGAAAAACAAGAAAAATTAAGTGTCTAATAAAGAGGTGCATCATCAATTTTCTGAGCAAAACAAATTCTCAACGGCAAAATATCTTACCCATCAACAGGAATCAAAACATGAAAATCTGGAAATCTCTGCTAATTGTCTTAATGATTGTCGCTAATCTAGCCTTTGCTCAACCTTCTTTTGCTGATAGACCAAAATTTAGCAAAAACCCTGATTATATCGAAGTCACTAAAGCTCTTAAGCAACTCTCTCAGACAAAAGATGCCCAAACTCAAGTTGAAGGTCTGACACCAGAAGAAATTCAAAAAAGAACCGAGGAATTAACACTGCAAAAATATGCTTTAGAGACGGGAATCAATTGGGGTCAATGCAACAACCAAACAGGTAATACCATAGCGGTATACGGTAAAAGACCAAATGATGAAGAAGATGAAGATGCCGTATACGAGAATGGTCTATATTTTCTAGCTGATGGTCAGTCCACTAAAAATAACTGGGATTGTGATGGCATCTATCTACCGAATGATGTCCAGGTAGAAAATTTCACCTCTAGTCCTAATGGACAAGGTGAAGAATTGACAGGAGCGGCGGCTCTGAAGATCCTTGATGGAACTCAGCTGGTAATTAAGAGGAATCCAGATACTGCTGCGATTGAATTGAATGTCCCGACTGTAAAAGTTGTTAACAGCAAAAAGGCTAACTGGTTTATCCCAGATATATCGCAGGATCTAATAAATACACGAGTTCCTAATGCGCCTAGCAATCAGTCTTGAAATAGAACTGCATAGTCTATTTTTGAATGATTGTTCTGAATTTAAATAGGGTGACAGCCAAAATCAGAGAAGAACAGGACAAACACTGGTAAAACATCTCTCTGATCTTGGCTCTTTTTTTTTGAATTTATCTATCCTCAATTTTAGGCTTGTTTTATTTTGATATCTGCATTAAAATTAATTTTGGAAAAAATGTACAATCACAACAGGCATATTTCAGTAGCGCAACTATTGTGCTGGGTGCAAGTCATCTGGAAAGAGATTTTCTACTACCTTCGCATTTTTTTGATCGGAGCCGCTTTGGGGATAAGGGTGTTATTGATGCAGTTAAAATTGAAACCTACAGAAGAAGAAAAAGATAAAAAAAAGCCAGGACGACTGAATCCGTCTAGAATCCGAGATCACTTGGCAAATGAGCGTACCTACCTCGCTTGGATGCGGACAGGAATCGCTCTTTTAGGTTTTGGTGTCGTCATTGTGCGTCTGCGTGCCTTCCATGTACCTTTAGTACCCCGTCCTGGCAACGGCTGGAAGTTAGGTTTAGTCTTCTCGCTGGTGGGTTTAATCACGGTGTGGCTGTCAACAGTACATTATTTTGCTGTCCGTCGTGATATCGAAGAAGATACTTACGAACCAACAGACCGATGGGTGTTGCTGTTCAGTCTCGCTGTGATGATTCTCGGAACTGGGGTAATCTATTTTGTTTTTACAACTTCTTTAGATCCAATGAGTCCAGTTATCCCTGAGTAATATAGCGTTTCCTGGTCTAGTGAGGTACACTTAATAAATAAGTAGCGCATTTTATCTAATAGAAATGAAGGCATACTCACTCGACTTCCGTCAGAAAATCATCGATGCCTATCTTGAAGGTAAAATATCTCAGCGTCAGATTGCAAAACGATTTCAAGTAGCTCTGAGTTTTGTGGAAGAATTGCTGAAACAATATCGAGAGAGAGGAAGTATTGCTCCGAAGGTACGTATACAACAAACACCAACAAAACTTTCCCTTGAACAATTAAACATTTTATCTTCAATTGGATCTGAGAATAATGATGCAACCCTAGATGAACTGCGTATGCTTTTAGAACAAAAAACAGGAGTTTTAATCGGTCGCTCAACTCTAGATAGAATGTTGAATCTTCTAGACCTGAAACTCAAAAAAAAACACTACACCCCAGCGAAAAAGAGACTGAAAGAGTTCAATTACTAAGGGTAGAATTCTGGAAAACGGTTCAGGGGATTCTAGCTGAAAACCTTATATTTATTGACGAGTCTGGTATTAATTTATCTTTAGTACGATTGTTTGCCCGTGCCCCTAAAGGAAAAAGAGCGCGAGGGCAACGTCCTATTAAACGAGGAAAAAACGTCTCCTTAATTGGTGCAATTGGCTTCCAAGGTATAATTACTAAAATTAGTCTTATTGGTGCGACAGATGGACTCACCTTTGAGGCATTTATTTCCCAGAAGTTAGTTCCAAAACTGTGGAAAGGAGCAGTTGTTGTCATGGATAATTGCTCGATTCATAAAGGTAAAGAGATTGAAGCATTGATCCAAGCGGCAGGAGCAAATCTTATTTATTTACCGCCTTACTCTCCCGACTTTTCACCGATTGAAAATTGCTGGTCAAAAATCAAGAGTATACTACGTTCTATTCGTGCCAGGAATTATCCTTCTTTAGCGAAAGCAATTGAAGAAGCTTTTAATAAAGTGTCTTTAAAAGATATCCAAGGCTGGTTTACTCACTGTTGCTACTGTACCTCAGTAGACTAGGAAACGCTATAGTATTTTTAAAACCGCACTTTGTATAACTCGAATAATTCCCCTGATTTGTGCGTTACGACTTTAGCACCAGCGGCCTTAATCGTTTTTTCCCACTTAGCCAAAGGCTCTAAAAACACCTCAGCCCCTAAATAGGTTTCTAGAACTGCCCAATCTTCCGCTAGAGGCTGTTCTGGATTGAGAACGTCAAATACAAAATGTCCACCTGGTTTTAACACCCGCTTGACTTCTAGTAGTACGGCATCCCAATATTCGAGGGGAAAATAGCAGCTAAATCCGGTGGCGATCGCTAAATCAAATTGCTCTGATGGGTAGTTTAACTGATGAGCTGCTCCCAACTCAACACCTTTGAACAGCTTAGAATTCAACTGCGGTCCGCGAGAATTCAGGGTATCGCGTGCCACATTACTGATTTCTTGCCCATGAAAAAACGCTTGCCAATCCCGCCAAGGATAGATTAAAAAGCTGATCCCACAGCCAATATCTATACAGTGTTGATTTTTTTGAGGTTTAGCAATTTCCCAAAAAGCGGAAGCAATTCTTCCTGAGAAACTCCCAGCAATCCACTCGCTAAATATCGGCATCGCCTGTACTTCTGCTGGGAGTTCAAAGGTTTCACGTTGATATTCTCGGTTAAAGCGATAGGCTATTTGGGCTAATCTTTCGTCCCAGTTGGTTGATTTGGGTGAACTAAAGAGATTTTGAAACTGAGAATCGGACTTTTTAGACATTTAGGTTTTTGCTACTCTTTCTAAGAATTGTAGTCAAATTTGCCAAGCGATCGCTTACGGTGGGTGCGCCATCGTACCCCCATTCAATCTCCTGCTATTTGTTCAAAGTCATGAGTATTAATGACTAATGACTAATAGACCTCTTGCAAAAATCATTAAATCACCCCTCCCCAACCCTCCCCTTATAAAGGGGAGGGGGCAAGATTTTAAGTTTCCCCCCTTTATAAGGTGGGATTGATTAAGGGGGATCTATTCGACTTATGTAAGAGGTCTAATGACCAATCACAAATGACAAATGACTAATGACCAATGACTAATGACTCCTACTCAACTTTTTCATACCAGATACCTACTTTCTCAAAAGCACCATAAGCAAGCTTCAGAAAATTCACTATTCTCTGTTTTCCAATTATCCCAAATTCTTTATATTCTCTAGCCTCTGCAAAAGTCAGGCGATTTTGGTCAATTATGTTTCTTTCTCTGTATGCTAACTTCGGAAAATCTATAACTTTTATCTGATATTTATTTACTATGTTCTGATAGTTGGAGTCTGACTCTAGATGCTCCCAATCATCACACAGCCCTAAATTCCTCACCAGAATATGAGGGATTTTATCACCGTAAGTATTCACTGACTGAGCAAACAGGTTGATGCTGTCGTATCCTCCTGTCGATACAAACCATTTACAAAACAGAACTCCCTGCGAACTTCCTAATTCAAGTAATTGATTAGATTCAATCCACCCTTGTACTGCTCTATGCGATTGTGCAGATAAATTCACAATTACTGGCTTCTCTATTGCCCACTCAAATATTCTATCTGCCTTATTTGCCTGTCGTTCATTCTCACTAAACACTGCATATTTACATATCTCCTTATATACCCCTGCGACATCTGGATTCGATCTATCTGTCTCCACTGGTACAAATGGGATTCTCTTATCCAGACAATACTGAATCATTGTCCTGGCAAAGAGAGATTTTCCTACCCCGCCTTTTTCACCATCTACAAAATGAATCGTCGGCATTACAGCCACCTCTAATAGTTATTAAAGTCTGATATATCTTTCCCAAACTAAGAACTTTTTGGCCATTGCCCCCAAGTATTTTGGTGGTTTTATGAGAAAGTATAGCCGTGATTTGGATATATTCCAACAGTCTCATTTTACACAGGCGAAGTCCGTCTGCGCGGACTAAAACAAAACAAGGGGCTTAAGCCCCTTGTTATAACCTGCAAAAGCAAGTTTTGTTTGTTTAGACGTGGTTTCTAAGCGCCCTTTTAGCTGCAATATTAGCCTAAATCGAAAAGCAAGATTTCGCCGCCGATGTTGGTGCTAATTTCTAACTGTTCTTCGCCGTTGATTTGTACACCATCACCTGCTCTGAGTTCTTCGCCATTTAGGTTAACTATGCCTTTGGCTACTTGTAACCAGGCATAGCGATCGCTTTTGACTTGATAATTAACAACATCACCATCCTCTAAAACAGATGTGTATAAATCAACATCTTGGTGAATTGTCACAGCACCATCGCGCCCATCCCTAGCAGCAATTAAGCGGAGTTTACCGCGCTTTTCTTCGATAGGAAAAGCTTTTTGTTCATATCTTGGCGTTATTCCTTCTCGATCGGGAAGAATCCAGATTTGTAGTAAATGGAGTGGTTCAGTTGGTGAAGGATTAAATTCACTGTGGCTGATTCCAGTTCCAGCGCTCATAATTTGGGCATCACCGGGGCGAATTACCGAACCAGTACCCAAGCTGTCTTTATGCTCTACAGCACCTTCTAAGACATAAGTGAGGATTTCCATGTCACGATGGCTATGGGTAGGGAATCCAGCACCAGGGGCGATGCGATCGTCGTTAATTACCCGCAGAGAGCGAAATCCCATACGGTTGGGATCGTAAAAACTACCGAAGGAAAATGTGTGATAGCTATCGAGCCAGCCCATTTTTGCATGACCACGGGCATTGCGATCGTGAATTAAGTGGGTAATTGTATTTTGAGACATAGATTTACCTCGCTGTTAATTAGTTGGTAAGCTTAAAAAAACCAAATCTTGTTGTTAGCGATCGCTAATCAAATATGGTTAAGTAAATGTGTAGCGCTTTATCGAATATAATTTTTACTTTTGAACTTTTCTTACCTAGTTTTGAACTATTTAAATAGTAAAGCATATACATATAAAAAGAAAAGTACGCACTTAAAAGTGACGTACTTACCAAAAAGATACTATTAGATTTGAAAAAGCGGATTCTCAAAAGTGCTTATCTAAAAGCAGGAACTTTTTGAGGTTGAGTAGCACCCGCTTTGCCATTTTCTCCTTTGATTTCTGCTATTTGCAAATGAGCTTCTAAGAACCAGAGTCGTTTGTCAATGGTGCGAGAAATTTCGGTGTAAAGGTCAGCAGTATCGAGGTCGCCTAATTCATCAGTTTTATCGATCGCTTCCCGGAGATGTTTACCATAGGATGCATAACGATCTGACAAGGCTGTTACATGGTCTTTACCATCCAAAATATCTAAGGGATATTCTGGCAAAATTGAATTACTAGCTGCGGCGCGGGCTGTTCCAAAAGCGTATCCGCCTAAAGCTGTAACGCGTTCAGCGACCATATCGATGTATCCTTCTAATTCCCCAGCAAGTTCATCAAATAATAGGTGTAGCTGGTAAAAGTCAGTTCCTTTAACGTTCCAGTGCGCTTGCTTTGCTTGGGTTTTCAAATCCGAAGTAGCTGCCAAGGTTTGGTTGAGAAGTACCACGATTTGCACTCGCGCTTCGGCGGGAATATCAATACGGGTAGGGTACAAACGTGATGCAATGGTGTTGTCGCTCATGATTCTACGTTGTTAATGCCTTTTACATCTAACTCTACAGAATTGTTTGGCTTGGCGAAACTCTCTGACGACCGATTGAATTAATGCCTGAATATGTTAAACTTTATGACTATTAGTCAAATACGGTGGTTTTTTATAGTATTAAAAGTACCACCAAAAAGGCGATCGCGAATTACGTCATTGTGCAAAAAGTCATGGGGAAAACCCAGTTCAATTTGACTGATTTCATCTAACCGTTGCAGATGTTCTGGCGAAAGTGTGACTTCTATTGAAGCTAAGTTATCTTGAAACTGCGTTAATTTACGTGCGCCAATAATCGGAATAATCACACCACTTTGAGCGCGTAACCAAGCTAATGCTACCTGTGAAGGTGTACGATCAATTTCTGCCGCAACTTGACTAACAACTTCAGCGATCGCTAAATTCTTTTCAGAAATACCTCCACCCAAAGTTTCGAGTCGCCCTTGTTCAGCGCCTCCTTGAGGAGACTGATTATATTTACCTGTCAACACACCACCACCCAAAGGCGACCACGGTGTTACTGCTAAATCGAAGGCTTTAGCTAGCGGTAGCAAATCTCGTTCTGGTGTTCGCTGAATCAAACTATACTCAATTTGCAGGGCGACAAACTGCGTCCATCCTTGATAATGGGCGATGGTATTTGCTTGGGAAACGATCCAAGCGGGTGTGTCAGAAATGCCGATGTAAAGTACTTTACCTTGACGCACTACATCATCAAGCGATCGCAAGACTTCTTCAATTGGTGTTGTGAAATCCCAAGCGTGCAACCAGAATAAATCAATATAATCGGTATTCAGCCGTTTGAGACTACCTTCCAAAGACTGAATTAAATTCTTGCGATGGTTTCCACTGGCGTTAGGGTCGCCCTTTTGATCGTTCATCCGCAAGGGAAAGGAATATTTTGTCGCAACTACAAAGCGTTCGCGTTCTTTAGCAATCAACTCGCCGACAATTTTTTCACTGCTACCATCGGTATAACCGTTGGCGGTGTCAATGAAATTTCCGCCTGCTTCTGCATAGCTATCAAAGATTTTCCGACTTTCGTCAACAGATGCACCCCAACCCCAATCTTCACCAAAGGTCATGGTTCCCAAGGAGAGTTCAGAGACTCTTAACCCGCTTTTACCCAAGAGTTTGTATCTCATGAATATTTTCTCATTAATGAAAAAACTATGGCATTTACCATTCCAAGGGCATGATAACTGGAAATCGGGGACGATGTTTGAAGACAAACCGTTTAGTATTTGTATTGTCGTGCTATTTAAATACGGCGATCGCTTTGCAATACTACTTGGATTAAGGCTAAAAAATAAAAATGTGTAGGTTACGCTTTAGCGTAACCCAACCTACAAAAATAAATTATTAAATATACTGTTATTTTAATAATATAAGAAAATAGAAATTGAATATTTTTCTATAACTAGGTTTTTAAATTTATGAAACTCGGCTTCTGAGTTTTTTGATGTCTGCTAATGGGGCCATAGTCCATCTAGCTACGGCACCCGACTCTACAATCTAAAATCCAAAATCTTCTAGGCGATGACTTCGATCGCTTGAGGGCCGTTAACGCCGTTTATTTTAGCAATTTCGATGGAGCCAAATTGCGAACCGCTACCATCTTTGTCGAAGAATAGAATCGAGCTACTGATGTCAACTCTAAAGCGTTGGTTAGGATTGGTGAAAGCACTACCGAAAGTTAATTGAGAACGTTGTAATTGCCCTACTACGAGTCCACCTCCGAATCCAGATGCAGAAACTTGGATTTTATCACCTTGAGATGCGTTTAAGTCATTGATAATATCGCCACCTTCTAAAGCACTGTTGTAACGGAAGATATCAGCTCCTGCTCCACCAGCTAAGGTATCTCTACCCAATCCGCCAATTAGAATATCATTACCATCTTTCCCATCAAGGTTGTCATTACCCGAACCACCGTCGAGAGTATTGGCTCCAGCATTCCCTGTTAAGCGGTCATCTCCATTCAGTCCATTGATTACATCGTTGCCAATAGTAGCGTTAAGAACATCGTTTAGAGGGGTTCCAGTGATATTAGCCATACTTGTTTATTAGATAATTGGTGTTTTAAGATACAAAGTGTGAAAATTAAGGATATACTTATATGTCGCAAACATCCTGTATTTTCTTGTACCAATGTATGTACGAAAAGACTATATATTAAATAGGAATCAATACACAAGATTTTTTTGCTAAAAAATAAGAATGCTAATTATTTTTGGTAAGAGTAATTTATCTAAACATTTTATAGTCCTTTGTAAACTATGATTGTAGGGCTTTCATGCTGTATAAAAGCATCGTGATATAAATTAAAAAATGGATTTTTTTAGGATTTTATTAATTATCCTGCGATCGCAGACCATGCTGTAGGGGCATAGCAATGCTGTATAATAAGCCTACGTCAAGTCAAAACAAGACATAATGACCTATACCTCGCCCAAACTGCTGACCTTCGAGGAATTTATAGCTCAATATGGCGATAATACACGCTACGAATTAATTGACGGACAACTAAGAGACATGGAACCTACAGGGCCACACGAAGCTGTTGCTGGTAGTATTGCTGGTAGAATCTATGTCGAAATTTTTAATTCTAATTTCAACTGGCTAGTTCCAAAAACTTGTCTAATTAAACCGCCTGCGGCTGAAGCCACAGCACTGCGTCCTGATGTAATTGTTTTAGATAAAGCAGAACTTAGTAAAGAACCACTTTGGCAAAAAGAACCAATAATTTGTAACGGCAATACAATCAAACTTGTTGCTGAAGTTGTGAGTACTAATTGGCAAGATGATTATGCAAGAAAAGTGGAAGAATACGCTTTTCTTAACATCCCAGAATATTGGATTGTGGACTTTCGTGGCTTGGGTGGTTTGCAGTTTATCGGCAATCCTAAACAACCAACATTTACGATTTGTCAGTTAGTTAATGGTGTGTACCAGCAACAACAATATCGCTTAGGAGATACTATTTCTTCTGGTGTCTTGCCAAATTTACAACTAAAGCTAGACGACATTATGCATATTTAAACTGGAGACTGGTTCGGTGAGGCAAGAGCGATCGCTACGGTTTTCTAAGCTAGAATACCAAAGTTGTGTTTTAGACACATTCGACAATTCAATTGCCAAAGAGCCATTATTTTTATGAATTACTTCGTAATCTACGACGGGAATTGTAATCTCTGCGTTACCCTAGTGCAATTGCTAGAAACCTTAGACCAAGGAAAGCTGTTTCGCTACAGTCCTATGCAAGATGAGCAAACACTTTTACAGTGGGGAATTTCAGCCCAAGATTGCGAACAAGGGATGATTTTAATTGATGGCAATAACCCTCAGAGACGTTGGCAAGGCAGTAATGCAGCAGAAGAAATTGGGCGGTTATTGCCCGCAGGAAGTATATTTGTAGACGCTTATCGAGCATTACCGGGGATGAAATGGGCAGGCGATCGCTTTTACGAGCAAATCCGCGATAACCGCTACGCAATCTTTGGTAAACGTTCTAATACATATCAATCATCGTACTGTGTAGATGGTAGCTGCAAGCCAACTTAAGCTCAAATGCTTGCCCCACATACGCTTTACCCCACCCCAACCCCTCCCCTTGCCAAGGGGAGGGGCGGTTTTGGCTTTAGACAAAACCGGGGTGGGGTGACGCGGATAGTGATGGTAAACGAGTGGATTTAATATCAGGTGATTATAGAGCTTTCACGTGAAGTTGACACCAATGCTTCTGCCCCCTGCCTCCTGCCTTCTGCCCCTTTGGTCATTAGACAGAGTTTATTTTAGTCAAAAATCCCCCTCCAGATGCTAGCAAAATGTCTGCTAGACCAACCATTATGCTATCTGGCGTCTTTGTAAACATTGTGCAATCAATGACATTTGCGATCGCGCCATACCATAATTTGGCACAACAAAGAATCTGACGGGAGGATACTGCGTGAAAATTGGTGCTCAATACTTAGGTAACGGAGAGTGTGAATTTACAGTTTGGTCTCCGCTATTAGATAGCGTCACGGTAAAAATTTTGACGCCAGAACAGCAGTTAATTCCCCTCAAGCCTCAATCTGAGGGATACTGGCACACGAAAGTCAACGATGTGTATCCGGGTACGCTTTATCGGTATGTCTTGAATGGCCAAGACAACTTTGCCGATCCGGCGTCGCAGTATCAACCGGAAGGGGTACATGGGCCGTCGCAAATTGTCGATCATGACTTTGAGTGGACTGATGAAGGATGGGCGGGCATTCCTGTAGAGTCGATGATTTTCTATGAAGTTCACGTTGGGACATTCACGCCGGAAGGAAGTTTCACCGCCATTATTCCCCGTTTACCAGAACTGAGAGAACTGGGAATTAACGCCATTGAAATCATGCCGATCTCCCAGGTTCCGGGAGACACTCATATTGAAGCATCTCTGGCATACCGCAACTGGGGCTATGATGGCGTTTATCCTTATGCTGTCCAAAATTCCTATGGTAGTCCAGCCGAACTCAAGCAACTGGTAAATGCTTGCCATCAAAATAATATCGCCGTTGTGCTGGATGTGGTGTATAACCACTTTGGGCCGGAAGGCAACTATATGAGTCAGTTCGCGCCCTACTTTACTAAAACCTATAAAACGCCGTGGGGCGAAGCAATGAATTTCGATGATGCCCATAGTCAGGGTGTGCGAAATTATTTTATCGAAAATGCGCTTTACTGGTTGGGCGAATTCCACATTGATGCATTGCGGCTGGATGCCATTCAAGCAATTTATGACTTGGGAGCCAAGCATTTTTTATGGGAATTGGCGGAAGCAGTTCATCATTTCTCACAACAAGGACAAAGATGGAAACGCCATTTGATAGCCGAAAGTGACTTGAATAATCCGCGAATAATTCGTCCAGCAGAATTGGGTGGATATGGACTCGATGCTCAGTGGAGTGATGATTTTCACCACGCATTGCATACACTGTTGACAGGCGATCGCCAAGGATATTATCAAGATTTTGGGAAATGTGCCGATCTAGCAAAAGCTTATAGCGATACTTTTGTCTACGATTGGAAATACTCGCCCGATCGCAAACGATTTCATGGCTTATCTTGCCGCGATCGCCCTTTGTCACAGTTTACAGTCTGTATTCAGAATCACGATCAAATCGGCAATCAAATGAAAGGAGAACGCCTCGGCCAGAAAATCTCTTTTGAGGGATTGAAATTAGGTGCTGGGGCTGTGCTGCTATCGCCCAACTTACCCCTGTTGTTCATGGGAGAGGAATACGGCGAAACTGCACCCTTTATTTACTTTGTCAGTCACTCCGATCCAGATTTAATTCAAGCAGTTCGAGCCGGACGCAAACAAGAGTTTGAAGCATTTCACTTCGCAGACGATCCCCCAGATCCAGAATCATCAGAAACTTTCCTTAAGTCTAAACTTAATTGGGAATTACGCAATCAAGGAAAACACAAAATTCTCTGGGATTGGTATCGTCAGTTAATTAATTTACGGAAGACACATCCAGCCCTGCTCAACCAAGACCGCAATTTCATCGAAGCAACTAGCGATGAAGAGAAAGAGATAGTCATCGTGCGGCGTTGGTGCGAATCGAGTGAAATAATATTTGTGATGAATTTCAATTCGTCGGCAGTGACAGTAACTTTGCCGTTTGAGCAAAATGCTAATAAATTGTTAGACTCTGCTGATACCTCATGGTCTGGGCATGGTTCTGAAGCTGCTGAACATCTGTCTGCGGGCCAAGAAGTGAAATTGCAACCTACTAGTTTAGTACTCTATGAAAAAGGATGAGGGAGATAGTTAGAACTTAAAGTTTCAGCCTGATAACCTCAAGGTTCGAGCATTAAGGCTTAATGTTTGAGCATAAAGGCTTAATGTTCGAGCATAAAGGCTTAATGTTCGAGCTAAAAGGTTGTTTGAATAATGGTTAGCTGTGATGTTAGGCACTTATCGATCTCCCCTAACCCCCTTAAAATTTACCCCACCCTAACCCCCTTTAAAATTTACCCCACCCTAACCCTCCCCTTGTAAAGGGGAGGGAACTAGATTAGATTTCTTGTTTCCCCCCTTTACAAGGGGGGATTAAGGGGGGTAACACCTTTTTGCTGCCGAGAAGAGGACTTTTCAAACATCCTCTAAAAGGTTCAACGTTTAACCTCAAAACCTCATCTTCCACCCTGCGGGAAGCTAAAGCTACATCCCCCTTACTCCCCACTCCTACTAAAAAAATATGCGAATTCCCACCGCCACTTATCGAATTCAGTTTACACCTCAGTTTGGCTTTGACAACGCCAAAGCGATCGCAGCTTATCTAGCAGATTTAGGTGTTTCCGATTTATATGCTTCCCCCATTTTCAAAGCACGATCCGGGAGTACGCACGGCTACGATATAGTAGATGCGACTCAACTTAACCCAGAACTGGGAACTAATGAGTCCTTTGATGTATTAGTTGCTGAAGTTCAATCCCTTGGTATGGGCTGGTTACAAGATATTGTGCCCAACCACATGGCCTATAGCAGCGAAAACGATTACTTGATGGACGTATTGGAACACGGCCCAGATTCCAGCTATACTGATTACTTCGATCTTTCTTGGAATGCTCCCTTTGGCGATCGCCAAGAGCGAATTCTGGCTCCTCTGCTGGGAGATTTCTATGGTACATCCCTAGAAAACGGACACATTCAACTGCAATACGAACAAAACGGTTTAACCGTCAACTATTACAGCTTAAAACTGCCACTGCGGCTAGAATCTTATACAAAATTTATCAGCCATAATTTAGGTAAACTCACGCGCACACTGGGACGCAATCATCCCGATTTTATTAAACTATTGGGGATTCTCTACATTCTCAAAAGTGTACCCTCAGAAGTTGCCGGAAAACAGCGACAAGACCAAATTGCATTTATTAAAGGATTGCTTTGGGAACTCTACACCACAAATGATACTATCCGCGAGTTTATTGACGAAAATCTCCAAACATTCAACGGAGAACCCGGTAATTCAGAAAGCTTTAACCTCCTAGATGAATTACTGAACGACCAGTTTTACCGCCTCGCCTTCTGGAAAGTTGGCGCGGAAGAAATGAATTACCGTCGTTTCTTTACTGTCAATGAACTGATTTCCGTTAAGGTTGAAGAAGTGCGGGTTTTTAATAATACCCACAGCCTAATTCAGAAACTAGTTGAAGAAGGCAAATTTACTGGTTTACGGATTGACCATATTGATGGACTTTATAACCCAATCCAGTATCTTGAAAGACTGCAAGAAAAGATGGGAGATGTTTATATCACCGTCGAGAAGATTTTAGAACTCACCGAAGAGTTGCCGGAAAACTGGGAAATAGAAGGTACGTCTGGATATGACTTTTTAAATTATGTAAATGGCGTATTTTGTCAAACGGAAAATGAATCATCCTTCGATAAAATTTACCAAAACTTTATCAGTTCCAGAGCAGATTATGCATCGGTAGTAAAAGATAAAAAGCACCTGATTTTAGAAAAGAATTTAGCAGGTGATATTGACAATCTGGCTCTTTTGTTAAAGAACGTTTCCAGCAAATATCGCTATGGCAATGATTTTACACTGAATGGATTAAAAAGAGCGATCGCCGAAGTTTTGACACTGTTCCCAATTTACCGCACCTACATTACGCCCGATGGAATTGGAGAAAGCGATCGCGCTACCATTCAAGAAGTAATTAGCCAAACCAAAGAACAAGTGCCACTGTTGCAGAATGAACTGACCTTTATTGAAAAGTTAATGCTGCTAGAGTTTGATAATTCTCTGACTCAAACAGAACGCGAACAGTGGATATATTTTGTCTTGCGAATGCAGCAATACAGCGGCCCGCTAATGGCCAAAGGCGTAGAAGATACCACATTATATGTTTACAATCGGTTGCTGTCGCTGAATGAAGTCGGCGGAAATCCCGGCCACTTTGGCATCGAATTAGCCAAATTCCATGCCTTTAACAAACAGCACCAAGCAACCTGGCCTCACACAATGAACACCACAGCCACCCACGACACCAAGCGCGGCGAAGATGTGCGGGCAAGGTTGAATGTCCTCTCAGAAATCCCCGATGAATGGGATCAGCAGGTAAATACCTGGAGTGCCATGAATCGAGGACATCGTAGCCATCGCCACGGGTTTGCGATGCCCGATCGCAACGACGAGTATTTTCTCTATCAAACCCTAGTAGGGGCGTTTCCCTTTGCCGAACACGAACATGCATCCTTCGTGGAACGGGTGAAAGACTATATAATAAAAGCAATACGAGAAGCGAAGGTGCATACAGCCTGGTTACGACCTGATAGTGAGTATGAAGAAGCTTGTACCTCCTTCATTGAGAAAGTACTCGATCCTGCTATATCCGGGGAATTTCTAGAAGCGTTTCGTCCATTTCAACAGCGAATTGCAGATTATGGGATATTCAATTCCCTTTCCCAAACTTTACTGAAGATTACCGCACCCGGCGTACCCGATTTATACCAGGGAACAGAACTTTGGGAACTGAGTTTAGTCGATCCAGATAATCGCCGTCCTGTGGATTTTGAACAGCGACGTACTTACTTAAGCGCCATCCGCGAACAGGTCAAAACAGACATTTTGGGACTAATTCAGGAGTTACTAAACGACAAAACAGACGGCAGAATCAAACTGTTTTTAACGGCTCAATTACTCCAAGCCAGAACAAACTATGTCTCATTATTCCAGGACGGCGATTATTTACCGTTAGAAGTTCAGGGAACCTACGCCAATCATATTATCGCCTTTGCACGGCGGGAGGGGAATCAAACAGCGATCGCGATCGCGCCCCGCTTTTTAACCAGCCTCATCCAGCCAGGAGACAATCCTTTAGGCGAGTCAGTTTGGCAAGATACGCACCTGCAACTACCCCCTGGAACTTCCCCCACTTGGAAAAACGTCCTAACTCAGCAACCCTTACAAACTACAGAAACCCTATCAATCGCAACAGCCCTTACCCATTTCCCAGTTGCCCTCTTAATTAGCACTGCTGAGTAAAAACAAAAATCTTGTCCCACGCAGAGAGAACCCTGTAAAACCTCAGCGTTCCTCTGCGCTTCCCTTGGCGACGGCAGTCGCTCATGGGGGAAACCATGCCAGATGCTCCACTTGGGGAAACCCCAAGACCGCACTGGCTCCCCAAGACCCTTACGGGTTCGGCAGTTGCTTCAAGTCGGGGAACCCGCCCAACGCACTGCCTCACCGCGCTGCCTCTCCTTCGCGTTAAAAAAACAATTCTGTAATTTATGACCCCAACACTGACCACCGCGCAGATTGAAGCTGTGCGCCTCCACATCAAAAAAATGTGGAAAACTTTAACGCGATCGCACGAACACTTATTACAATCTGCCAAGGATACCAAACTAGACCACAAAACAGAAACTCCCTGGATTGTTTACATTTCCCCTTCAGAAGATTGTCCCAACATTCAGACTGTGTTGGAGCGATCGCTATCTCCAAAAGATATGCAACAGCTAGAAATTCGCACTTTGCCAGCAGAAGCAGAAGCGATTAAAGAGCATGGGTTATTATACTTACCAGGGCCTTATGTTGTACCAGGCGGTCGCTTCAATGAAATGTATGGCTGGGACAGCTACTTTATATTGCTAGGACTTTTGCACGATGGAGAATTGGAGCTAGCACAAAGTCAAGTCGATCAATTGTTGTACCAAGTACAACATTACGGCATTATTCTCAACGCCAACCGGACTTATATGCTGTCGCGATCGCAGCCTCCTGTCCTGAGTATGATGGTTTTGGCGTTATTCCAGCACACCCAAGATGAAGAGTGGTTGAAAGCAACCGTACCGCTGTTAGAGCAATTTTATTATTACTGGGTAGTACCGCCCCACCTGAATGCTGCAACCGGCTTATCCAGATTTTATGCCTTTGGGGAAGGCCCGGCGCCAGAAGTTTTGTTTTCCGAGCGAGATGAAGAGGGAAAAAGCCACTACGATCGCGTCAAGGAATATTACCAAACCTTTGAGGTTGAAGATTACGATGTCAATCTTTACTACGACCGCGAAAATGACAAACTGACCAATCTATTTTACAAAAGCGATCGCACCATGCGTGAGTCTGGTTTTGATATCACCAACCGATTTGGCCCTTTTAGTGCTGATATTCTCCACTACGCTCCTGTGTGCCTCAATAGTTTCTTGTATCAGGTGGAACAAGACATGGCGCAAATTAAGCATATTCTGGGGAACGAACAATTGGAACAAAAATGGAGCAATCGCGCAGAGATCCGCCGCGATCGGATCGATCAATTTCTCTGGGATGAAGAACAAGGATTATATTTCGACTATCATTTCCAGAATGGAAAACGCCGCCGCTACGAATTTGCCACCACGTTTTATCCTCTCTGGCTGGGAATTGCTTCTCCAACTCAAGCCAAACGCGTCGTAGAAAATCTCTCTCTGTTTGAAGCCCCAGGCGGAATTTTTACCAGTACTCGTGTCACCGGCAATCAGTGGGATGCTCCCCTTGGCTGGGCACCATTGACATTAGTTGCAGTCCTTGGACTTCACCGCTATGGGTATCATACAGAAGGCGATCGCATTGCCAACAAATTTTTAGCTATGGCAGTTAAAGAATTCGAGCGTCACAATACTCTAGTTGAGAAATATGATGTTGAACGCTGTTCTGCCAATGTTTCCGACGAAATCTGCTTTGGATATAGTTCTAACGAAGTTGGTTTTGGCTGGACAAATGGAGCGATTCTGGAACTCTTAGCAATCGGCGATCGAAAAGTTTAAATAAAAGGGTGTGAGATAAAACCTCACGCCTTAAACTTACTTACTTTTTTCAATGTCATTTTTTTGCCCACCATAGCAAACACCCTACAATGAATCTCCAAATATAAATGATTAACTTTAGGCTTGTTTAGGGAATACTAAAACTGTCTATTACTTTTTGAATTTTAAATATGTCCTCAACCTTATGTGATACTTTCAAAAACTGCTCAAAAGAAACATGGGATATGCTTGCCAAAGGACGTGATTTAGATCATCAGATTGGAGAAGAAACTTTAACAGATATAAATATTCTTAAACTAAAATCTGAGAAAAAACTGGAAATTTATAATCATAAATTTACTAAACATAAAGAAGGATCAAACGGTGCAGATTGGGAGTGGTGGTTTACTGGTGCTAGCAATAAATGGATAGGTTTTCGAGTGCAAGCTAAAGTTATAGATTTTAAAAACAATTCTTTCAATCATCTGTATTACTACAAAAGAACTAAAAGTAAAAATAAGGTATATCAATGCGATCTTCTTATAGAAAATGCTTCAAAAGAAAAGAATTCACCTATCCCTTTATATTGCTTTTACTCTAACTGGAATGACTCAACATCTAGTAAAGAGTATCTAAAATACAACCCTATAGAAAAAGAAAATAGCTATGGTTGTTCCATTATTTCTGCTTTCATAATTCAACATTTACGGAGCAAAAAAGAACTAAAACATCTTACAGATTTACTAAAATATATGCAGCCGTGGCATTCTTTAGTATGTTGTCATGGAGATAGCTCAGACGATTTACCAAGTAGAGTTTTGGAATCTTGGAGAAACTCTATTCTCCAAAGCGAGAGTTTATTTCTCGAAAGATTTGACGTAAGTATTTCTCAAAAATTGAAGAATATGCCAAATAATTATCAAACAATTTATGATGATTTGTATCTAAGTGATGTGCCACCTAAACATGTACAACTACTGCTTAATAACGATTTAGTAGAGCTACCTGACTCCAATCTGGGACAGGTTACAATCATAAAAGAACGGAAGCAACTAACATATAGTAGATATGAGGAAGAACGTATACGAAAGGAGCTACTTGAACTACTTTAATATGTTAGGTGAAAGAATTACTTGGGAATTAGCAAGCACCAAATCATGAGGAATAATCACAATGGTTCAATCAGCCTCAAAAGTTCTAACCGTTGATGAATTTATTAGCCATTACGGTGAGTGCGATCGCTATGAACTAATTGATGGTGAATTAATCGAGATGGAACCAACCGGGCCACACGAGCAAGTATCTGCATTGATTGGGCGAAAGCTGAATGTAGAAATCGATCGTCAGGATCTAAGCTACTTTATTCCCCATCGCTGTCTAATCAAACTCTTAGGAACAGAAACAGCTTTTCGTCCCGATGTGATTGTGTTAGACCAAACTCAATTAATTAATGAACCATTATGGCAACAACAACCTGTAATTACATCAGGAAACTCAATAAAACTGATTGCTGAAGTTGTCAGCACAAACTGGCAAAACGATTATGCCCGTAAAGCCGAAGACTACGCCCTGTTAGGAATTCCTGAATATTGGATTGTTGATTATTTAGGTATTGGTGGCAGAGAATATATTGGTAAACCCAAACAGCCAACGGTGACAATTTGCAGCCTAAGAGAGGATGAGTATCAAAAACAATTATTTCAAAACAACGATCGACTTATCTCTTTAATCTTTCCCAACTTGCAACTAACGGCACAACAAATATTTTCGGCTGGACAATCTGTTATTAAGTAGTTTATGTCAAGCGCAACGCAACTATAGCAATCCTATTTGATTGCTTCTCCACCGAGAAAATCAGATCCCCGACTTATTGAAGAAGTCGGGGATCTTTTTGTTCATAAATATTTTTCACATACCGGATCGGCATCTACCAATTATCATCTCTATCTTCGTCGTAAGGCTCACCTGTAAAAGGTTGTACGCCAACAGCAGGATAAGCATCATCCGTAGGGCCAAAAATCCGCATTGCAGCTTCAGAAATATACTGGGTTATGTTCGCAATGATTTTGGAAATATCCATAATACTTGGACTCCTTCTTTTTGAGTCGCTTTAATAGTGATGCTTATACTCTAATCCTAATACTCAAGCCTTGCTCATATTCTCAATATATTGAGAATATATGCAATGTTTATTCAGATAACTTTGCAATACTTTAGCTTGTCAAAAAGTCAAATTTTTCTCTTCGATTCTAATTGTAACATAGTTGTTTCTTTCAACCCATTTGGAAAAAGAGCGAAGCAAAACAAACTTTCTCTGACAGGATATTATTTCCCTTGATTAGCCCCCCGATTTAATTAACATTATTGTTAGCCATTACTATTAAAAAATATTAATTATTTGATGAAATTAGTATTAAGCTACTCAGAAATCTACTGTTATACGGCAATTTCAGACAATATACTTGCAGGGAGTTGACATTATTTATGGTAAATATTACCATAATAAAAAGAAGCATCTTGTAAGGAAGCTCTTGCATGACAACTTTGCCAGATTTGGACTATGTATATAAACAGCAAAGCCAGCAGAACCCGGAACTGAACCTTTCTGCCGATGACTACAGCTTGCTGACCGACCTTTACCAGTTGACGATGGCAGCTTGTTACACAGGCGAAGGTATAGAACAACGACGGGCAAGCTTTGAATTGTCTGTCAGACGATTGCCAGAGGGTTTTGGTTATTTAATTGCGATGGGGCTGACGCAGGCATTGGAATATTTAGCCAAAATCCGCTTTAGTTTGGCGCAAATTGCGGCATTACAGGCAACAGGGATTTTTGCTCACGCAGGCGATCGCTTTTGGTCACTTTTAGCTGAGGGGAAGTTCACGGGTGATGTTTGGGCAGTACCAGAAGGGACAGCCGTGTTTGCCAATCAACCACTATTGCGGGTGGAAGCACCCCTTTGGCAAGCGCAACTAGTAGAAACTTACCTGCTGAATACGATTAATTACCAGACTTTGATTGCCACAAAAGCAGCCCGGTTGCGGGATGTAGCAGGGGAATCAGCAACACTTTTAGAATTTGGCACCAGACGAGCATTTAGTCCCCAAGGGTCTTTATGGGCAGCACGGGCGGCGTTGGCGGGTGGGTTAGATTCCACTTCTAATGTGTTAGCAGCGCTACAACTGGGACAACAGCCAAGTGGTACGATGGCACACGCCTTAGTGATGGCATTGTCAGCAATAGAAGGCACTGAAGAACAAGCTTTTAGTGCATTTCATCGCTATTTTCCGGGTGCGCCATTACTAATTGATACTTACGATACCATTGCTGCTGCCGAGCGCTTGGCCGAAAAAGTAAATTCCGGGGAAATGCAATTAACAGGAGTGAGATTGGACTCAGGAGATTTAGTTACCTTATCAAAACAGGTGCGATCGCTCCTTCCCGGTGTGCCAATTTTTGCTAGTGGTGACATAGACGAGTGGGAAATTGCCAGATTAAAAGCTGCTGGAGCGCAAATTGATGGTTACGGACTGGGAACGCGACTAGTTACAGGTTCGCCTGTCAATGGAGTTTATAAACTTGTAGACATTGATGGCATCCCAGTCATGAAGCAATCGAGTAGTAAAGTTACTTATCCAGGGCGCAAGCAGATTTTTCGCTCGTTTACGGGAGGTAAGGTAAAAGCAGACAGATTGGGACTTTTAGATGAAATTGCTTTGGATGAAGAACCTTTATTGCAGTTGGTAGTGCAAGAAGGTGAACGGATACAGCCATTGGAATCGTTGGCAACAATTCGTCAGCGTACCGCCGCCTCAGTTGCGAGTTTGCCACAACAGACACGGCGTTTGGATCGTCCGGTAGCTGTAGAAGTGGAGATTTCTGAAGGGTTACGGGTGTTGACTGAAGAAACTAAGAAACGCACCGCAGAGGCGCAGAGAACACAGAGGTAAAATTACTCTTTCAGTATGTCTTAATTACGAATTACGAATTACGAATTACGAATTATTATGAGAGTTGCTTTATTTGGAACTAGTGCCGATCCACCAACTGCTGGACATCAAGAAATTCTAAGTTGGTTATCTGAGCGTTATGATTGGGTAGCGGTTTGGGCGGCGGATAATCCATTTAAGTCCCATCAAACACCCTTAGAACATCGGGCGGCAATGCTGCAACTGTTGATTGCAAATATAGACGCACCACGGCACAATATTGCTTTGGAACAAAAATTGAGTAGTTTCAGAACGCTGGAAACAGTGGAAAAAGCCAAGCTTACTTGGGGTGAAGAGGCTGAATTAACGTTGATCGTTGGTTCAGATTTACTGACTCAGTTGCCACGTTGGTATCGCATTGAAGATTTGTTACAGGAAGTGCAACTACTGATTGTACCGCGACCCGGATATGTAATAGATGAGTCTAGTTCAGAGGTAGTGCAAAAGCTGGGAGGGAAAATAGCGATCGCTAGTCTGACCGGTCTAGATGTTTCCTCAACAGCGTACCGCGAACATAGAGATCCCCAAGCCCTCACAGCCCCTGTAGTTGCCTATATTAATCGAGAGCATTTGTACGAATGCCAGGACGTTCACCAAAAAAGATACCAACTCCGTTAAACCAACAACCCTTGGCCGATTTCAAGGTTGGTGTTGATAATGTAATTTTTTCTGTAGATACTGTACAAAATCGGCTGTTAGTTCTACTAGTAATGCGACAGCAAGAACCATTTTTAAATCATTGGAGTCTTCCCGGTACTTTGGTACGTCCAGGAGAGTCTTTAGAAGATGCCGCTTATCGCATTATGGCGGAGAAAATTAAGGTCAATAATCTCTATTTAGAACAACTCTATACATTTGGCGGGCCAAATCGCGATCCACGGGAAGCAACTGATAGTTATGGTGTGCGTTATTTATCAGTTAGTTACTTTGCCCTAGTGCGATTTGAAGAAGCCGAATTGATTGCCGATCGCATGACTGGCATTGCTTGGTATCCGGTAAAACAAGTGCCGCAATTAGCTTTTGACCATAACGAAATTCTGGCTTATGGGCACAGGCGATTGCGAAATAAATTAGAGTATAGTCCGGTGGCTTTTGAAGTCTTGCCAGAAATGTTCACCTTGAATGATTTATATCAGTTATACGCCACAGTTTTAGGTGATAACTTTTCCGATTATTCTAATTTTCGGGCGCGTCTACTCAAGTTAGGTTTTTTATGCGATACCGGAATTAAGGTATCACGGGGTGCCGGTCGTCCGGCTAGCTTGTATAAGTTTGACGCCGAAGCTTTTGCTCCCTTAAAAGATAAACCTTTAGTGTTTATTTAACCAATCTCTACCCCAAGTCAAGAGTTAAAAGTCTTAAGTCCAGAGTAACTTATGACTCCTGACAAATGACAAATGACCAATGACCAATGACAAATAATATGAAAATTGCGATCGCTCAAATTAATCCGACAATTGGTGATTTGCTTTTAAATGCCCAAAAAATCCTGGAGGCGGCACAACGAGCCGCATCTAGCGGTGCGCGTTTGTTGTTGACCCCAGAACTTTCTCTGTGTGGCTATCCACCAAGAGATTTATTACTAAATCCTAGTTTTGTGGAAGCGATGGGCATCACTTTACAAAATTTGGCTGAGGATTTACCACCAAAATTAGCTGTGTTGGTAGGAACTGTTGAATCGAATATCAAAGCAGATATTAGTGGCGGTAAAAGTTTATTTAACAGCATGGCTTTGTTAGAAAATGGCACAGTCAAGCAAGTTTTTCACAAGCGACTTTTGCCTACTTACGATGTCTTTGATGAACGCCGTTATTTTGAAGAAGGCTTGCAAGCTAATTATTTCACTCTCGATAATATCCATATTGGCGTAACTATTTGCGAAGATTTATGGAACGATGAGGAATTCTGGGGCAAACGTAGTTATGCAGTAAATCCGATTGCTGACTTAGCAATTTTGGGTGTAGATTTGATTGTAAATTTGTCTGCTTCTCCCTACACGGCTGGTAAGCAACAGTTTCGTGAAACCATGCTTAGGCATAGTGCAATACGTTTTCAACAACCAATGATTTACGCTAATCAGGTTGGCGGAAATGACGATCTAATTTTTGATGGGCGTAGTTTTGCCTTAAATCGTCAAGGTGAAATTATCTGTCGCGCCCGTGGTTTTGACACTGATTTAGTAGTAGTAGAATTTGATGAAACGCTGCGTGATTTGCAGTTGGGTTCTGTAGAACCGATGTATGAATCGGAAGATGAAGAAATTTGGCAAGCTTTGGTTTTGGGTGTGCGAGATTACGCTCGTAAGTGCCGCTTTTCTAAAGTAGTGTTGGGTTTAAGTGGCGGGATTGACTCGGCAATAGTAGCTGCGATCGCCACGGCTGCACTTGGTAAAGAAAATGTCTTGGGTGTTCTCATGCCTTCCCCTTACAGTTCCGAGCATTCCATCAGTGATGCTGAAGCATTAGCCGAAAATTTGGGAATTAAAACTCATCTTTTACCAATTGGCGAGTTAATGCAAGGCTTCGATCGCACTTTAGATAATTTGTTTGCGGGTACGGAGTTTGGACTGGCTGAAGAGAATATACAGTCTCGGATTCGCGGTAATTTATTAATGGCGATCGCTAATAAATTTGGCTATCTGCTTTTATCTACCGGTAACAAGTCAGAAATGGCAGTTGGTTACTGTACTCTCTACGGCGATATGAATGGCGGGTTAGCGGTAATTGCAGATGTTCCTAAAACCCGTGTGTATTCACTTTGCCATTGGTTAAATCGCCATAATGAAATCATTCCGCAAAACGTCTTGACTAAAGCACCCAGCGCCGAACTCAAACCAGGTCAAGTCGATCGAGACTCTCTACCGCCTTACGAAATTTTGGACGATATTTTGCAACGCCTGATTCACAACCACCAATCAGCAGCACAAATTGTTGCAGCCGGTCACGATGCGGTGATTGTAGACAGAGTAATTCAAATGGTAGCGCGGGCTGAATTTAAACGGCGACAAGCACCCCCCGGTTTAAAAATTACCGATCGCGCCTTTGGAACCGGTTGGCGAATGCCAATTGCTAGTAACTGGGTTGGTGTCAAAAATGCTTACCAGACTAAAACCACAGCTACACCTAACCTTAGTTTGTTGTGATGGACAAAATGCTCATCCACAAATCAAGTAATTAGTTATCAAACCTCTTCCTGTCTTGAACTTTTATTAAAGTCTGTCCTTCTCCGAGGCGAAGAGGGACAGGTTTTACATTCTTCGTTAAAAGTCGTGTGATTTATCCGTAAACGGTAATGATTTTGATTAATGGGCGAGAGGGATAGCTACATTGAAGGTGAAATTGTCTGGTTAAAAGGGCGTAAATCTAGCTTGTCGGAGACATTGCTCAACCTCTGAACTCGAACCATATTACCGAAAAAAATTTAATAGATGTCGCCAATAAATAGTTTTTTCTTCAGTGTAATATCTGTGAATTTTTGTGTGCTTAATCATAAATTAATAGTAAAAATTGTGACATCATCTTTTAGTCAAGAGTATAGTTTCAAACAACATCAATTTTAAAAATGATGTTTATACTTAAAACTCAGTAAATGAAAGCAGGTGCATAATGAAACTACAAGATTTCTTGGGAAAAGATGAGAAATGGTCATTTGATGCGATCGCAGAAGATGCAGACTTGGCTCGTCAGATTCAGATATTGTTAATCGGCTTAGGTTTGCTGGAACCTCCAGCCGATGGTAAATTTGGCCCTGTTTCTGTCATATCTCTCAAAAAATTTCAAGAATTAATAAAGACTGAAGAGAGTGGTTTTTTAGGAGCAGTCACAGCCAAGAAACTAATCGAAACCAAAATAGACGATCTTCCTCAACCCCCCTTAAAACTAGGCAATGACATCGCTAGTAAGATTGTGAAATATATGTTAGCCAAAGGTTATCAAGTATTTACCAATCCCAAAGAATACAACATTGTTTATGTAGAGGGTATCAATGGAGACTGGACTCTCAACAGTGATACACCCAATCAATTTAACGATCGCCGGATTGTAATTGAAGTAGTAAATGGCGTTCCCAAAATCGTAGATCACTGGGAAGCTACTACAGAACCAGGGAAGTACTACACTTACAATCCGATGAATCCCAAAGGAGCAGCTAGGATTCAGTTTGGACAATACAAAGCTTGGGCTGTGGGTACTCACGGTACAGCCGAGCCTCATGAAGCATTAGTGCAAGTTGGAGATATAACAGTTTGTAGAGATTTCAACCAAGATTTTAAACGGACTGGCGACAAACTTGATACAGGTGATAATTTTTATGTGAATCAACACTACGGCTTTGATTTCCCCCGAAATGATATTCGCCTTGCTAGTGCAGGTTGTTTAGTGGGACGTAGCCGTGAGGGACATAGAGAGTTTATGGCAATTATTAAACAAGACCGACGTTATGTCGCTAATCGCAAATATACTTTTTACACTACCGTCATTCCTGGAGATGATTTACTGTAAACGTTTACAGGATGAGGTAATGATTAATTAGTAGCATTCATTAGACCTGCCTTGAAAATAAGGCAGGAGGCAGAAGGCAGGAGGCAGGAGGAAAAGACATTTTCATTGTTCCTTGTGAGCGCAGCTCATGAAGTTTCTTGCAAAAATCCTTGAATCACGCCCTACAGTGTACACAACAAGTCTAAAATAGCTGAAAAACCCAAGGTTTTACCCCACCCTAACCCTCCCCTTATAAAGGGGAGCCACTGCGTTGGACGGGTTTCCCGGCTTGAAGCAAGTGGCGTGAGGGAACGAGATCAACGAGAAAACAATGGAAAATCAAGCTTTTTTCGACTTGTGTGTACACCGTAGGGATAAGGGGAGGGTTAGGGTGGGGTATTTTTGTACTTCATTAATTTACAATCTGCTGTATTGTTGTGATGCGAGATAAAGTAAGGTAGCACAGCTGAGCTACCTTACTTTGTCTAACTTTGTTCTTGTGGTTGCCCTATCTGTGCCGTCAATTTCTCTTTATCCTGCCTGCGTTTTTTGGCGTAAAGTTGAATAGTGACTGCCATCAAAATAATCATGGCGAAAATAGCCCAAGCAGCCATATCTGTAGGTAGATTATTCTTAAACACAGCCAACAAAACGATCGCTACTAACATAACTGTAGGCGCTTCATTTAAAGCACGTAATTGCTGACTATTCCAGCGACATTCATCTACTGCTAATTTCTTCATCAGCCGAGCGCAGTAATGATGATAGCCAATTAAAAGCGCCACAAACAGCAGTTTGATATGCAACCAACCCTCTTTTAAAACGTCCGGTTCAGTGGTTAATAAACCGATGGCCATTGCGATCGTCACAAACATTCCTGGGTTAGTGATGATAGAGTAAAGGCGCTTTTCCATAATTTGATACTGATTTTTCAGTATCGTTCGTGCTGGTTCAGGTTCAACGTTCGCTTCAACGTGATAGATAAAAAGACGTACTAAGTAGAATAAACCAGCAAACCAAACTACAAATCCGACAATATGAAAGGCTTTAAACCATGAATAAGCCATGAATCATAATTTCCTTTACTTGTAATGGTAATAACAAAGTAGTCAGGAGCCAGAATTCTGAATTCAGAATATTTTACCTATTCAAAGATGGAGTTTTAACAAGAAATAACATTTGAATTCTGCCACTCAATCTTCTATTTAGTGGGCTAAAATGATGATTTTGCATCCTCTACTAATTAATTCTGACTCCTGAATTCTGACATTCATTTTTATAATATCCATTTTTGCCAAAGCTATAGCAATCCTAAATCATTCGTAAGACAAAACCAAGGACAAATGACCAATTGACTTAGGACAGTCAACACCAAAATTCTCACAAATCAAATAGAATTGCTATATATTGTCAATGAGCATCTTTACGACGCACAAAGGGTAAAAGGTCTTGCAAAATCGTCTCGTGGTAGTGTTCTTGAGGATAATGTCCGACGTTATTAAGTTTTATTAATTCGGTATTTGGTACGGAATTGGCAAAGTTTTCGGCAATGTCTATAGGTAGCCAAGGGTCAATCATACCCCATTGAATCAGAATTGGTTGTTGCCATTCTTTAAAGCCAGTTTGGATTTCGGTCATGGCTGAATCAAGCTGTAAATTGCGAATACTTGCTAAGAGACTTCGACCAGACGAAGAAGCAGTTAAAAATGGTTTTCGATAAACATCTAAATCCTTGTCTCCTATGCGATAACGGCTTCCGCCTTCTAGCGTTCGATCGACTAACAAGGGGTCTTGGGTCATGACTTCACCTGCTAAAGGTAAACCCATTTGTTTAATTTTCCAGGGTAATTTAGCAGCAGTTGAAATTGGTGTATTTAAAATAGCTATATTGGCAATTTGTTCTGGATGACGCAAAGCGTATTGTAGTCCTACAGAACCTAAAAAACCTTGGACAACTAAAGAAAAATGTTCAAGTTCTAAAGCTTTGACAAATCCTTCTAAAGCTGTGATAAAAGCATCGGGAGTGTAAGCAAAATCTCGTTTTTCTGGTTTGAAAGAATTGCCGTAACCAATCCAATCTGGTGCGATCGCTCTTGTCCCCTGATTCGCCAAAGCAGGTATAATATGACGCCAACTGTAACTTTGTGAAACTAAGCCGTGTAGCAATAACACAGGCGCTAAGTCACTTCTGCCGATTGGTAAAGATTCCCGATAAAACCATTCCAGTGAATCTACATTGATTTTATGTTCTTTTATTGACACGCTATTTTCCTATATTGGGCATTTGTCATTTGTCATTTGTCATTGGTCATTTGTCATTTGTCATTTGTCATTTGTCATTGGAAAAGAGGAGGCAGGAGGCAGAAGTTCTAAAATGTTTGAATTTTGAATTTTGAATTTTGAATTTTGAATTGATTTCTCCCCTACTCCCCAGTCCCCATTCCCTGAGAAATAATCATCTCACGAATCGCATAAGCTGTAGCGGGTGCTAATAAAACGCCGTTGCGATAGTGTCCGGTAGCTAGGAGGACGTTATTAAACCCTGGCAACTTACCAATAACTGGGGCTGGGCGACCTTCAGGGCGGGGACGTAAACCCGACCAGGTACGGAGAATAGTTGCTGTGGCTAATTCTGGACAAAATGCGATCGCTTGTTCTCTAATAGATTTCAGCAGTTCTTGATTTGGTTGTATCTCATCGCCATTGCTGGGAAATTCCACTGTTGCGCCTATCCAATAATCTCCACCGCCCACAGGAACAATATGGACATCATTACCCGTTATCGCTGGCTGGAAATCGGGATTTCCTAATGGATGCCCCACACGCATTTGCAAGGCTTGCCCAAGTACGGGGCGGATATCAATTATCTGATTTAATTTTGCTGTTACTGGGGTTGAACCTAACCCTGCTGCAATTACAAACCAATCAGCGGTTATTTTTCCTTCTGTAGTCTCTAGTTGATGGCAAAATTCAGGTGTTGAGGTTGGGGTATCCAAAACAGTCACACCAAATTTGAAAGTTACACCATTTTGCTGGGCAGCTTTAACTAAAGCCAATGTCAGGGCAGTTGGATCGAGCTGGCGGTCTTGCAAAGAATAGACAGCGCCAGTAATTTTTTCGTTATTAATTTGAGGACAGATATTCTGGAGTTTAGCCGTGTCCCAAATTTCTAAATTCCAGCCTTGAGAGTGGCGAATTTCTACTAACTTTTCCCATGCTGACATCCCCTCTAGGGAGGAATCAGATAAAAGCATCAGAATTCCCTGACGATTAAAAGGAATTTTGCGACCTGTTAAAGCTTCGAGTTCAGGAATCAAGGTTTCATAGCGTTGGATGCTAGTTTGCCGCATCTGCCAAGCCTTGCCCTTGATTTTTTGGCTGATTGCGCCCATCAAAACGCCAAGTGCAGCGCCCGTGGAAGCTTGTGCTGGTGGTTGGCGATCGCAAACTGTAATTTTCAGCCCTTTTACTAAACTCAGTTCGTAAGCGATCGCAGCCCCAACTACACCACAACCGATAATAACTACATGACTCATTGCTGTTTTGAGGCAAAAATTGAGAGATGTGGGAGATGAGGGAATAGGGGGAGAAATTTTTTCTCTCCTTCATCCTCCTCATCCCCCTTTGCTCATCTTACCTTGGGCTTAACTTGCCTCTGCTTCACTGCTGGTATTAGGAAGCAAGTCGAAGAATTTGTCAATCTCTGCAAAAGCATCTTGGGATTGATTCAAGGCAACTAGAGGATTGCCTGCACTAGTAGCTTTATCAAGCTTAACCAAGTCATTAAACAAATCTCGTGTTATTTGACGTGCTTTGGGTTGGTCATTGGGTAGAAGGTTGGAAGTGACATAAGTCAGGTTCAGCCTTGCTTCTGTCATGGGCCCATGTATAAAGTTACGCACATTGATCCAATCACCTCTTTTAATCAGGGTTGTTAACTCTTGTGAGCGATCGCGCACAGCCTGAATTTCAGGAACATAAGCCTGAATTTTTTCAAGTTGTACTGCTGTGTAAGTCGGAGGTGCTACCGCAACACCAGGGCCACCACAACTAATCAGGAATGTGGCCAATAATACTAGGAAAAATGAAAAAATCGAGCGTTGACGCACCATATATTGAACTTAATTGCTTTTGGTTTACCGATTAACAGTGTCATTTTAGATCGCTAGCGGAGTTAATCGTTCTTGTCAGCCAAGGATTTTGCAGAAAATCTTGATATTTTCTTCAAAGAACAGAGTTTCATCTGCTTTGGAGTAATTTTTAAGTACAATTACTTAATAGGTGTTAGGCAGTCCCAACAAGAAGCGATTTTTGGCTTCTGTTAGTAACGAGGATTGTTAGGAAAATATGATTTAGAGTTGCTAAATCTCAAAGGTCTTGATAAGCTGAAACACCAATAATATAAGCCTTCTGGCGGTTTTTATGTCTTCACATCCTTGAAGATGGCGACGCAATATAGGAGTGTTTTTTAGTGAACGCAGCTGAACAGGCAACGAACCTTGAACTCGCCAGCAACATTGCCACGGTAGTTAATTTGTTCAAATTTGAGTTTCCTGATGCCAAATCCGATCTCAAACCCTGGAAAAATGACCCGGAAACTAGGGAGTTAGTCGATCCAGATTCTATAGATATTGGCTTTCACTTTCCTGGTATTAGCAAATCTTGGCGAAGTCGCAGTATTTTAATTCAAATCCGATTTTATCAAGATCCCATCAATAATTCCCGGCGTGCGATCGGCGTGGAGGTGGCGGGATTCGATCATCGTGGTGAGGCGTGGCGACTTTCTACGGTAGAAAACTGGAGTGTTGTCGGCGCATCTTCGCCTTCTGGTGAAATCGAGGAAAAGCTCAAGCAGATTTGCCGACAGATTTTAGAAGTTTTTAATAAACCAAGTGAATAAAATCAACAATGACAGCACAACTAGAAGTTGTTGCTGCTTTTGAATTACAGCAGATTGCAAGTTAATGAAGTACAAAAATACCCCTCCCTAACCTCCCCTTGGAAAGAGGAGGGAACTAGATTGGGAATTTCCCCCCAATACAGCGGAGGGATTAAGGGGGGTAAAAGATGTACTTCATTTAGATGCAAACTGCTGTAATTTTAGAATTACTAAACATCCTCTTAAATTATCTTTAGAGAACTACAAATTTTTGTACGAGAAAAGAATAAGTGCATCTGCCAAACTAACCAAGATTTTACCCGCCAGGCTCCCATTGAAAGGTGTTCTGTAGATGATAGAGATAAGTCAGAGCTATGTTGATCGTAGTGTAACCATTTGGCTGGTAAGTGTCCCATCGGTGTCATCGGGGACAATTTAAAAGTTAGTTGCTCATAGTCTAACCAGTTTCCCTCTTTTCGCCAACCAAGGCGATCGCCTAGTCTCTTTTCTGTTTCATAATCTACTTGACCACCCATTTCACTCCAGATAGTTTGCTGAACACTGAAACCGAAATAACCATAACTATATTGTTCCCAAAGTTCATCAATGGTATGGATGTCTTGACAACAAAAATTATCAATATCTTCCTTATAAACTTCATTCCAATAATTCTTCTTCATGGCTTTTAGCATTAATTTAGCTGTTTCAATGTCAGCTTCTTTCCACTTATGCTGCGATAGGAGATATCGCAATTGGGTATAATCAATATCTTTATTGCTGAAAAATTCTTTTGTCAATGTAAGATTGTTATCAGTCAGTTCCATCAATCCTGTTTCTTCAACATTAGATAGAGAAACTGTAGAGACAAAATCTACTTCTGCTATTCCTAGCATTTTTCTTTGATCGGTAAGTTGCTTAGATATATAGTTAGCTATTAAATCAATACCCTTGTCTAAAAAGACAAAATTTTCGCTCGAATCTAAATTATAGATTTGCCAATCTAATAATTTAGATTGAATAAAAGCATCTTTTAATCTAGTTTTTTTATCATAACTTGTCACCATAAAATCGAGAAAAGTTTCAGAAATTATCTTAGCTTCTTCAAGGTTAAATAAATTTGACTGATACTTTAAAATATTATCCCCTAAATTTTTAATATCTCCGACAGTTGCGTAAAAATATTCATCTATTTTTACGAATTCATCGATTAAAGATTGAAAAGGACTAAAGTAATCTTGTAAAGAATTCTCAAAATTGATTGCTGTCTGGGCAATTTTTGCTATTTCTTGACGAATTTTATAGGCTTTACTTTGATACTCATAAAGCTCTTGATAGGTATCTAAATCTTCAACTATTTGCTGAACAATTTCTTTTTGTTTTTTTAAATCTTCTGCAAGTTTTTTAATTCCTTCACTAAGCAAGCTTATTTTTTCTAACATCAAAAAATAAGCATTACTTAATAATAAAACTGCTTTAAAGTTTTCTTCTTTCTCCCATCTTAGTTCATTAAGTATTTGGGGATTTTTATAATTCTTTAGCTCTATCTTGCTTCTTTCATCTTCTAAATTTTTTATTGTCAAATATTTCTGTTTAAATAATTCCTTTAAATCATTAATTAAGTTTAACAAAAAATTGTGATAACTATCTTTATAACTGTTTAAAAAGACAATAATCTGATTGTAGTCTTTAATAAATAATTGAATTTCATCAAAAATCTCTCCCTGACTAATTTTTTCTTTTCGCTTAATTATTCCTCCAAGTTTATGATGATATCGAACACCTTCTTTAATTAATCTTTGACGTTCTCTAATTTTTTTTTGAACCGTTTCTATACCGTGATTTTTGAGAATTGGTAATTGATAAGTTCGCTCGTAGATTGAAATACTTTTATAAGTAATTAGTTGTCTTTGCTGTTTAGTTAACATGACCTTAATTTTCACAAACATTAATAGTTCTTAAGTTATTACCCATTTCAACACCTTAGGGTTTTTGTCATAGCGATAGGTAAAACCATCTTTGGTAGTAATGGATTTACCAAGGCTAGCTTTACTTCTGATAGTGTTAATGGGAGAGTTTGTTAATATCTGCATTTCTTTATGAGAAAGTCCTACAATTGTGTCTATCTCTATCGATATTTCTGGTTGGCTTTGGGATTGATTATCGGGTAAAATATCTATTGTAGTTTCAGGATTTACGGAACTATTAGTGACAATTTCTTTTGCTTTTTGCAGCCGATAATCTTGCACAGTCAAAAGTTGCCAACTGGAATCTTGTGAAAGTTCCAAAACCCATTGATGATAATTAAATAGACTTTCTCGGTGTCCAACACTGATAAAAGTTGTTTTTGTTTCTTGCAACTGTTGATATAAATTGCCTTCATTATTCAAATCCAAAGCGCTAGTTGCTTCATCTAATATCGTGAAGCTAGGGTTAGTAACTAATAATCGTGCAAAAGCCAGACGTTGTTGTTCTCCCAGCGATAATATATTCTCCCAAGGAACTTCTGTATCAAAGCCTTCAACTCGATTTAACAAGTTTTGCAGATTTACTTGTTGTAAAATGTCTTTGAGTTCTGGGTCGGTCATTTGACGATTTGTATTAGGATATATTAACTGTTCGCGCAAAGTTCCTAAGATTATGTAAGGACGTTGGGGTAAAAATAAAACTTCTTCTAGGGGAGGTCGCACCAGGCGACCAGTTCCCGCATTCCACAAACCAGCGATCGCTCTCAATAGAGAACTTTTACCTCGACCACTAGGGCCAATAATTAATAAACCTTCACCTGGTTGAATAGACACTGACAAGTCTTCAACAATCACCTGCTCATAGTTTGGCGTTTGTAAGGTGACATGCTCAAAAGCAAGATGGTTTTCTTCTATTGTTTTAATCGTACTAACATTCTCTGGTTGTTTGGTAACAGCTTCTAAGGCATCTGAAAATTCAGATAAACGTTCAACATAACTAGAAAATCGTCCGGAATTCCCAAATTCTCTAATTAATGTTGCCATAGCATTGGCAAACGAATTACAAGCTATACTGGCTTGAACAACTTCTCCAAAATCAGCTTGACCGCTCATATATATAGGTGCGAGTACCAAATATGGGAATATTTGGATAGCAGATTTATATGCTCCGTCAAATAGTTCTTGATTGTTCTCCCAATTAATCTTGCGTTCGATATTTTTTAGGAGATTAATAAATCTTCGTTGAATTATATTAGATTCTTGATTTTCTCCCTGGAAAAAAGCTATTGATTCGGCATGATTACGAACATGAGTCAGACAATAATTGTATTCTGCTTTCAGTTCTAATTCCTCTTGATTAATTTTATTCAATTGTTGACCCAAATAAACAGCAATCAAATTGCCTACGATCGTATAAACAACCAGAACAGTTGCAATAAATTGGGAAATTGACCAAATGATTACTAAAAAAGTCGTCATTTCCAGCACTTTTTCTAGGAAAATAGCTGAAAACGAGAGAGCATTACTGGTAATGGGTTCTATTTCTTGAGATATTCGTTGATCTGGATTATCAACATCGGATCTAAAGTTGATTCTATAATAGGCACGATTGCTAAAATATTTTGATAATGTATGATTATTTAACCATTTGTACCAATCAAGAGCAATTTTTTTTCTAACAAGTTTAGAAAATCCGCTTAATAGTGTTATGCAGATCAGAGCAGCGCTGAAAACTACTATTGTCTTAATAAAGTTAGGATAATCTTTCTCTTCAATTACATCGGTTATATAGCGAGTAACAAAGCTATTAAAAGCCGTTACACTCACTAGCGCGATTATTAATAAAATCAGGAGAATGAGCATCCCCCATATCCGAATCACGTCTGAAAATGCTCTTTCCCCTGACTTGGTTGGATACCAGTAAGGGCCAGCGATCGCTCTGACGCTCTGCCAAAATTTATTAAAATCCGAAGGAGAAGGATCGTTCATTAAGGAGCGATCGCGAGAAACTTTAGTTTGCATATTCTAAAATAAACTGAACATATTTTTGGGATTGAAATATAGAAAAATTCAATGATTAAATAACATCAGCAGGATTTACGCAAAATTATAAAAAACTAACTGCAAATGACATAAATTCAAGGGTTTCAAAGAGATATTAGGTAAGTTATAACAGGATTGAATGTATATCATAAATGTTGAATATAGATATAAAAATTTATGAACTCAATTAACAGTTAGCTATTTAAAAAAATAGATAATTTAAAAAATCAAATAATAATTTTAAACTAGTAGAACTTTTAATCAACTTTCACTATGCAACGCTAAATTTAGGATACCAAAGAAACTGCATCATTCTTGCTAGAAGGTGTATCAGTAGCCATCGCAACTGCATTACTAACATTAGGGAGTTCATCTTCCACAAACCGTAGGCGAGGGTACAAATAGGCAATAGAGGTTTCTAAAATGGTTAAGACTCCCATAATAATCAGTAGAAGTCCCATACCACGACCAGACCCAACACCGATGATTTGTCCGATGCTTCCTGCCAAATAACCATCAGTAGCCATTAAGGGTTCAAAAACCTTCTCAGCTAAAGGCCCAATCGTGATGTAGCCTAGAGGTAAAGCAGCCGCTTCAATCGCGCCTTTGATCGCAAAAACTCTACCTTGCACACTAGGTTCTACTTTTTTTTGCATGACAGCTTGCGTGGAACTGGAAACGATCGGTTGTGTCAAAGAGAATAAGAAAATGCTAGCAGTGAAGATGACAAGAGAGGGTTGCAAACCGGCGGCGATAATAAATACACCATTTAACAGCATACACCCGTATATTGCATAGATGTTGCGTTCTAGTCCTCCCCAGATACTCACGAGCAAGCCGCCTGCTAGAATAGCAATGCCAAATAGCGAAAGAATAGTTCCCAGAACGCTTACTGAAGCGAAATTCAACACTAGCGGAACAGTAATGACATTAATACCTCCCACAAGATAAAGACTGGAAGCTGAGAATAAAATTAGTCCCAGCAGTCCGGGTCGAGCGGTCAAATATGTAAATCCGTAAGTTGCTTCACTGAGAAATGAACTTTTTGCAGTTGTAACAACACTTGTGTTGACTTGCGGGAACCGAACCAGCATCAGGGAGACAACAGCGATAGACACACTGGTTACGTGAAGCAAAATAATCCCTTGGAAATGAACAATGCTTAGTAGAATACCTCCGAGAGTTGGTGCAATGATTATGGAAATGCCATACATCAGACTCATCAGACCGTTAGCACGATTGAGGTGCTGTTTTGGCACAAGTAAGACTGTTGATGCTGTATAAGCTGGCATGTGAAAAGCCATGAAAACAGCAGTGAAGGTATTGGCTAAGTAAATATGCCAAACTTCCAACCGACCCATGACAAATAAAACGCCGATCGCAATTGTTCCCAAACACGCCAAGACATCAGCGAAAATCATCGTCTTGCGGCGATCCCACCTATCTACCAAAGGCCCAGCGATCGGGGAAATTAAGATTAGCGGTAGAGTATTGAACAGGGAGATTAAAGCAAACTGGGTAACTGAGCCAGTGCGATTATAAACCCAGATATCTAAGGCAAAGGCAGTGGTACTGGAACCAATCAAGGCGATCAACTGTCCTATCCAAACAATGATAAACAGCCGCATTTCCCGCAAAGCAGTCAGTCTTGTTTTTTCTATCATCTGTACGTTTGACATCATAATCTGATATTTTCTAGCTTTTTACTGTTCAAATCTTTTAATTACGAATTACGAATTACGAATTACGAATTACGAATTACGCACGGCATTGATAATTATGCTTTCGAAATAGTAAACCAAGGTCACTCAGGCGGCATTCGGGATTATTAATTAGTAGCTCAAGCAGCACTAAAAACTGAGTTACCACACGGCTAATAGTAGTAGCATCAAACAAATCTATTTTGTAGCACCATTTTCCTTCAATACTTCCTAATGTTGTTTGTTGAAGATAAATATCCCAATCAAATTCTGCTGTTTTACTTTCAATTGACCAGGGATGAACAGTTAAATTTGTCAGTTTTAAATCTGATGGAGGCAAGAAGTTAAACATTACTTGATATAGCAAAGAGTGGCTTGGTTCTCGTTTTGGCTGTAGTGCTTCTACTAACTTCACGAAGGGAATTTGCTGGCGATCGCAGGCTGCTAAAAAACATTTACGTACCCGATCGAGCAATTCTCTCAAACTTGGATCACCATCCAGATATGTACGTATTGGCAATGTGTTAATAAAGCATCCAATAAGTCCTTTAGTTTCTACTTGCTGGCGATTGGCAAAAGGAGCGCCCACGATAATATCTGACTGTCCAGTGTAATAGAACAGCACTATTTTGAAGGCTGTTAATAAAGTTACGAATAGAGTTACATTGTGCTGTTGGCTCAAATGTTTAAGAGCATTTGTTAGGCTTTTAGAAATAATGAAAGTTTGACTTGCACCTTGAAAAGTTCGCACTGGTAAGCGCGGGCGATCGCTAGGTAACTTTAGTAAAAGTGTACTATTACTTAGTTGCTGTTTCCAGTAGTCAAGCTCAGACACGAAAGCCGGACGAGCAACCCACTGCTGTTGCCAATGGGCAAAGTCAGCATATTGAATGGGTAAATCGGGAAGTGGTGAGGGCTGACCATGACAAAATGCTGCGTATAATTTTGTTAGCTCCTGTAAAAACACACCCACAGACCAACCATCAAAAACCAGATGATGGATAGTTATTATGAGTAAATGCTCGGCATCAGAGAGCCGCAGCAGTTTAATGCGTAACAATGGGCTTTGTTCTAAATCGAAAGGCTGGTTTTTTTCCTCAGTTACAAATCTTTGAGCCAGAGCCTTTCGCTCAGTTTTAGATTCAGAAAGTTTTCGCAAATCTATCACTGAAAATGGTAGGATAGGCTCCTGAATAATTTTCTGAACAACTTGTCTATCTGTAATAGTAAAAGTAGTTCGCAAAGCTTCGTGACGACGGACAATTTCCACGAGGCTTTGCACCAAGGCATTTACGTTGAGTAAACCCGTCAAGCGATAAGCCAGGGGAATATTGTAGACGGGAATGCCCGGATTTAATTGAGCTAATATCCAAAACTCAAGCTGAGTCAAAGAGATTGGCAACTCTTTTGTATTCCGAGGTACTGGTTTGAGAGATGGAGTCAACTCATTTTGGCGGTATTCTGAAATCTGCCGATCTAGTTCGACTATTGTCGGGTAATCAAACAGACAGCTTATGGGTAACTCCATCTTGAAGGTTTCTCGCAACCGAGCAATGACTTGCATTGCTGATAAAGAATGCCCTCCTAATGCAAAAAAGTTGTCATGGATACCAACTTGTTCCAACTCTAAAACATCGCTCCAGATTCCTGCCAGAACCTCTTCACTCGCAGTACGGGGTGGGATCAAGTCTGTAGAGATGTTACGTTCCCTACTCATAGGTATTGGTAAAGCGCGGCGGTCTGTTTTGCCACTGCTGGTTAAAGGTAGAGCATCCAGCAACTTGACAAAAGCGGAAGGCAGCATATATTCTGGTAGCTTTTGTTTGAGGTAACAAAGCAGTTCGCTGGTATCTAGGTGCTGTTTGGGGACAATGTAGGCGACTAGACACTTGTTCCCCGATCGCTCAACTCTTGCAATAACTACTGCTTCTCTTACCTGTGGGTGCGCGGCGAGTACGGTTTCAATTTCTCCTAGTTCAATGCGAAAGCCCCGCACCTTTACTTGATTGTCAATACGACCGAGAAATTCGATGTTGCCATCAGGTAAATAGCGAGCGCGATCGCCTGTTTTATACAAACGACTTCCATCCTTGGTAATGAATTTCTCAGCAGTCAATTCCGGGGAATTAATATAACTTCTGGCGATCGCCACGCCGCCAATATACAGTTCTCCGGGAACTCCAATCGGTAATGGTTGCAGATTGCAGTCAAGAATGTAGATTTGTGTATTTGCGATCGCCCGACCAATGGGCGGAAGTGGCGACCAATTGCTGACAGCATTGTTTAGAGTAAAACTTGTTACTACATGGCTCTCCGTCGGGCCGTACTGATTTTGCAGCTTACAACCAGGAAGCTCTCTAAAAAAGTTGACTAAAACAGGAGTAACTTGTAACTGTTCTCCTGCCGTGATAATTTGACGCAAAGATGCAGGATAGGATTGAGAAATAGAAGCGGCATGAGCTAATTGCTGAAGGGCGACGAAGGGCAAAAACAGTCTTTCTACCTTTTCTTGGGCAATTAATTGTAATAATCCGAACGCATCTTTTTGTACTTCTTCGGTGATTAAAACTAAGGTTCCGCCGTTACACCAAGTAGAGAAAATTTCCTGAAAAGAGACATCGAAACTGATAGAAGCAAATTGCAAGGTTTTGGCACAACTAAAAGCAGTTTCGTTGATTTGCCAATATAAAAGGTTTGCTAGAGAACGGTGACTCATGGGTACACCTTTAGGTTTGCCGGTTGAGCCTGAAGTATACATGACATAAGCCAAGTTCTCTGATGTCACTTGACTAACAGAATTCTCCTGACTGTTTTGGCACAAATCCGATGTATCTAAGCAAACTACTGTTAATGATTGCTCATATAAAGCAATTGATGAGTCTGTCAGCAATACCGATGCTTGAGAATCACTCAAAATATAAGTCAAGCGTTCTTGGGGCGATCGCGGATCTAAAGGTACGTAAGCACCACCAGCTTTGAGGATTGCCAACAGTCCTACTGCGATCGATAAAGAACGCTCAACGCAAATCCCTACCCGCACTTCTGGCCCTACCCCAAGTTTTTGTAGGTGGTGTGCTAACTTGTTAGCCTGACAATTTAACTGTTGGTAAGTCAGTAGTTGGGATTGGAAAGAGACTGCTACCGCATCCGGTGTTCGTTCTACCTGTTCTTCAAACAACCGAGCGATACATTTGTGAGGATAATCTGTTTGAGTATCATTCCATACTAAAAGTTGTTGCTGTTCGGCAGCAGTTAGCATAGGTATCTCGCTTACTGTCTGCTCGATATTAGCGCCCATACCCTCTAATAAAGTCACAAGATGCCCCATCATCCGGTGAATCGTTTCCCCATCAAAGCGGCTACCATCATAAAGAATGCGTAGGGATAACTCTTGTCCCGGTACAGCGATGACTGTAAGCGGATAATTAGTTTGTTCAATGACTCGCCGTTTAGTAATCTGGATGCTGCTACCTGGATTTGATAAAAACGTATCTTGTGGATAGTTCTCAAACACCACGATGCTTTCAAACAAAGGTAATTCTGGGGGAATTTCACTAATAGCCTGAATTTTGACTAACGGACACCAAGAATATTGCGATCGCTCTACCTGTTGAGTCTGCAATTGCCTCAGCCATTGCCATAAAGGAGTCGCTGTTGGGACTTTCACCCTTACTGGTAGAGTATTAATGAATAGTCCCACCATAGATTCCACCCCCGATAAAGTGGGAGGACGGCCGGACACAGTTGCGCCAAATATCAGCTCAGACTCATCAGTGTAGCGACTGAGTAAAATTGCCCAAGCTGCTTGTACGAAAGTTGAAACTGTCAGATGATATTGCTGTGCTTGGGACTGTAAAGCAGCAGTTATGGGCAACGATAAACAGTAGTGCTGTTCGTGGTAGGTTTTTAGTTGTGGAGAATTTTGCACCTCACCCCGATTTAGTAGCAAACGGGTAGGACTAGTAAATCCTTGGAGTTGTTGCCGCCAAAAAGCTTCTGCTGCTCTCAAATCTTGTTGTTGTAACCAATTGATGTAATTTTGGTAAGGACGAGGAGTATTTAAATATAAATATTTGCCTTTAAGTAAAGCATTGTAAAAAGTAAAAACCTCTTTGCAGAGAATCGGCCAACTCCAGCCATCAATCAGCAAGTGATGAAAGCTCCAGATAAATTCGTAAGTATCATCAGTGACTCGAATTAACGTGAAGCGCATGAGTGGAGCTTTGTCAAGAACAAAGCCTTGGACTCGATCTGCTTGTAAGAAAGTTTCTAGGCGCTCTTGTTGTTCTTTTGCAGATAAGGAACGCCAATCATAGTTCTGCCAAGGTAACTCTACTTGCTTACATACTACCTGGAGAGGCTTTTCCTGCTTTTCCCAAACCACAAGAGTACGCAAAACTGGGTGACGCTTCACTACTCGCACACAAGCTTGCTGAAGTACTGTAATATCTAGATTTCCAGAGAGCGTGAGACAGAACTGCTCAAGATATACTCCTGATTCTGGCTCGTGCAGAGTATGAAAAAGCATACCCTCCTGCATAGGAGAAAGAGGGTAAATAGATTCAATATTTTTATTTTTAATTATTTGCAGTTTGCTCATATAAGGCTATTATTTTATTTTTGAAAAGATAGATACACATCTTTATCCAACTTTTATTGTTCGCCATATGATATTTAATTTCCTACGCTCAAGTTATGAAATCAGATTTATTTATATAATTAGGAAGAATCGCCAAATAATACTCCATCTTTTTGCCCTAAATACTTGTAAGCTATTTGACTATTTAATTCTTGAAATTGTCTCATAATATCTTCTTTCTCTTTCGGCAAGAGAAGTACATCATCAATTAAAACATTTGGCAGCATTGATACTAATTTACATATTGTTTTATTATCAGATAAAAAGCTCAGAAAATTTTGATAGTTTGACCAATAACTATCATCTAACTTTATAAACCTAGCTAAAACTCTTTCATTTAAATTATTTATAAGTAAAAGCATCTTGATCGTTTTCCCTGAAGGAGACACATTTATTTTTGCACCATAGTCAACTTTATAATCACTTTTATTGTTGAATTGATTAATGACTCCTAAAAAATCAGCAAAAATATGATTTTTTGTATTTGATTTTGCAAATAGTCGAACAATCATATTGTCATATCCAAATATATCTGCCCAATTCTCTAATATTTGATAATAGTTAAAGATATATTGATATTCATTAAATAACTCTTTAATTCCTACGCTACATGCTCCTAGTTTGACCATGTAACAGTAAGAGGATTCTAAAAAATCATCTTGTTTTCTTAGATATATAACTACCTTAATTTCGTATTCTTTTAACAAATTTTTTATTTTTGCAAGTGTTTCAGGTTGATAAAAGATTTCAAAAGAAGTAAAAGCTTCTGTGGAAATTATCACATTTTTAGGGTTAATAGAGTCTATTTCTGTTTTCAGTTATTCCCAAATTGACATTGAAAGCGTATTATCCTTGTCTTCCAAACCCATTAAACAATGGGCTAAAGTATTATGACAGTAACGGTTAACTATTTCTTTGGCATTATGTTTTATACCAGATATAGGATACAAATAACCGTTTTCTAAAAATTTATACCTATTGTTAAACAATGCTTTTTGTAAACAAGTTGTTCCGGTTTTGGGCATTCCAATGTGTAAGTAAATTGTTGTCATATCTCTCTAATCAATGGCGGTAATTTAAAAGGTATTTTTTATAAAAATTGAGCGATCGCACACTAAAACTGAAAGTATACAAAGGGTTGAGGACTAATTGCTGTCAGCCGAAATATTGTTGAAACCAACACCCCAAATAAAACAGCAAAACTCCAACTAGGAATTTTACGCCACCAATCGGCAAACCAACCCTTATAAGCCGCCCAGTGGAGGATAATTAAAGGTACAAAAATCCATGCAATTTGGAGATTTAGGTTTTCATAACCAAGAGAATTAAAGAATAAAAAGGATTTTTCTATTTCTACAGCACTGCTGAGATCGTTACTCCGAAAGAAGATGGCAGAGGCACAAAACCAATAGAATGTTAGGGGAATACCTAGCATCTTTCTCAGTGGTACTAATTCCTTATAGGGAGCGATCCGAGATGACCATTGCTTGTGAACAACTAAGGCGATTCCATTTAATCCACCCCAAACTACAAAATGCCAAGCAGCCCCATGCCAGAGTCCTGATAAAAGCATCAAAATGAGAAGATTTCTATAGCCAAACAGTTCTGTGCGTTCAGCTTTTGGCCGCTTTCTCATTAAAGGAATATAAACATAGTCTCGCAACCAACTGTAGAGAGTTATGTGCCAACGTTGCCACAAATCAGTGATATTACCGGAAAGGTAGGGAAAATTAAAGTTTAAAGGTAGTTTGTATCCAAGTAAACCGGCTGAAGCGATCGCCATATCAGAATAACCAGAAAAATCGCAGTATATCTGGATGACGAAAGAAATAACAGCAATCCAACAACTCAAGAAAGTATAATTTTCTGGATTCGTAAAATACTGTTCTACTAAAGGCGAAAGATTATCAGAAATGCAGGCTTTCTTAAAATACCCTACGAAAAAAAGCATTAAACATCCTCGAAAATCAACCTCGCTTAAATTTTTTGGGGTTAGCAGTTGAGGTAAAAAGGTGGATGCACGGACAATTGGCCCTGCAACCAGTTGAGGGAAAAAAGTTACAAATAGAGAAAAATCCCAAAAACTTTTAACAGGTTTTAGTTTACCTAAATACGCATCAAGGGAATAACTCAGAGTTTGAAACGTGTAAAAACTAATGCCTGCTGGCAGAATAATTTTAAGGGTTGTAAGGCTTATAGGTAAACCCAAAAAAGCTAATAAGTTTGCAGCAGACTCAGTGAAGAAGTTATAGTACTTAAAAAACCCTAATATTCCTAGATTTGCTACTAAACTAAGTACCAACCATGCTTGGCGCTGTTGCTGATTGATTGGCTTATTCAGCAAAGCATCCCAATTTCCAAAACTTGTAGCTTTTCTCTTATCTACTATATCGCTTATTGAGATTACTGGTTCTGATACAGAGCGATCGTTTTGGAAATCATTAATCTGTGGTCTAGACAGCATTAAACCCACAAAGTAATCAATGACTGTCGATAGCAAGAGCAAAAAAAGGAAGCGCCAATCCCAAGCACTATAGAAAATATAACTACAGACTAGCAGCCAGAATTTTCGATGATTGTGTTTCTCCAAAGCCCAATAGATGCAGAAAACAATCAGAAAGAAAAATAGAAACCGAAATTCTGTAAATATCATAAATTATTTAAGTATTGAGCAAATTTTGATGCTAATAAAAGTGTGAATTCTTGAGCGCCTTGATAATTGAGATGGGCGCTATCAATTCTGCGATCCACTTCATATAAATTACTAAACTTCTTAGGATTATTAAAAGCAAAAAGGGTATCGATATATCCTGATTGATATGCTTTGTAAAGAGCAGATGGGTTGGAATCAGTCTCTAGGAGTGGCGGAATAAAAAAGACAGCTTCAATTTTCTTGTTGTTAATTTGCTGTTGTTCAATTCGGGAAGCAATATTTTTCACCATTTTCGCTCCATATATTATAGATGTATTACTAAATACACTTTCTGAATTTAAAGTGGCTAATTTTATTTGTTCATCTTTGAGATGTTTTTGATAAGTATTCAACCCATTTGTTCGGAATATAGTCTTCCATTTATCAGCTTTTTTTTGCCAATCTATTGCGTAATATCCAGATTCTTGTATGAGCCTATCCTCAGATACTTTTGCTAATGGATCTGCATTTGATAAATCTAAATTTAATATTCTCTCCTGCCACAAAGTAGAAAGCTGACCAATCCCTAGCCATCGGTAAATAAAACTTTGAAAGTTAGCGTATATATATGGAACTTTTACTTTCCAACTATCAATTGATGATTCCAAAATTAATTGGAAATTTTCTAGCGTTTTCTGAGGAGTATGCCAATATATTTCTTGAGCGGAAGTATAACCAATGTTTGTAAATAGGTCAACTGAACAATCTAGAAATATCCACTTTAAGTTTGCTGGTTCTAAAGCCAGAATTTTTTGTAAGTAAAAATCTAGTTCTGATACATTTGCACCTGCGATCCCAAAGTTGAAAGATTTTACACTTTTACCCTCTGTTGTCATGTATTTATCAAACAATTTCGGGATTACCCCAAAGTACGTAGTACTTGGCCCTAGAAAAATAGCGTCATAATCATCTTTGTGTTCAGTCAAATATTGCCATTTAACACTGATTTCACCAAGGTTTTGGATAGTCTTGTAATAGGGTAAAATTAGATTCAAGCATCCCGAAGAAAAAAATATAGTAATAATAAAAATTAAGCTATAGCCAAACATCACTAATGGTCTTAACATGATTTTTTCTTAAATATCTACAATTACATCTGTTTTTGTTAATTGCCAGTTCATCTTCAGGTTGAGCCAGAAATTCCAAAGTGTCACACAAGCGATCGCTACCAATTTAGCTATGTATTCATTCACTTGAAATTGATAAAACAGCAAATTTACAATTAGGCTATTGAAAATAAGTCCAATTAAACAAATGAGATTAAACTTGACAAAGCGTTGCAACTTTTGACTGTTTTTTTGCTCAAAAGACACATCACCAAATGTCCATAAATCATTCCACAGAAAGTTATTAATAATTGCTATTTCTGTGGAAAGCATTGCACTCGGAGTTAACGCCAAACATAACGAGCTATGAAAGCAATAGAATGCTCCTAAGTCTACAAATACTCCACTAAAACCGACTACAGCAAAGCGGATAAACCGACTAAAAAGTGCGGAATTGAGATAAAAGTAGATTTTACCTCTCAGATAACTAATATTGAAATAGTCAAGATATTGCTTCATTGAACTTCTACTTTTTTAATATTTTTTATGTTTTCTGATCTTTGTCGAGTTGCCAAAATCCTTCAAGTGGGTAGACTAATTTAAGTGAGTTAGTTTTATCTTGCTGGAGTTGATGAGCTAAACTATTTTCTAGGTCGTCAACAAAGAAGATAGATTTATAATCTTGAGGCATTATTGGTAATTGGTTGTTTTGGATGGGAAGTAAGGAAATTTTTGGTTCTAAACTATGACTTAATGTGAGGATGACTCCCAAGTTATAATCATTTTTATTACTTATTAATAAAACATTATTATTAGATTGGTTAATAAGTTTACTCATTGCTAGTAAATTCTTGCCACCTATTTGTGGCCACCAAGTTTCAGCCTGAAAAAATCTGACATCAGAAACTAGCCCAGAGATAAGTAATCCCACCAAAATGAGTTGCCAAAAGTTTTTCTGCCAACTCTTAGCTAGAAAAAGATGGAAAGCTAAAATATAGACTACAGCAATTTGAATGCTGAGATATAACGGTATCTGATAGCGAAAATGAATAGAGCGAATTCCCCCAAAAGCTAGGTCGTATAAAAGCAATGTTAACCCTGGAAATCCGCCTAATAAAGCAACAAATAAACTAGTATTAGTTGATAAAGATTTGGTCAAAAAAATAATAATATAAATAATTAAAAACAAACTAAATATTATCGCAGTAATACTATAAAATAAAGGACTTTCATAACTTAAATTATTGACCCAAGCATCATCAGAAGCCAAATTAAAATCAAAAAATATTCGGCTAATCCGACTGAGCCAAATTCCAATCAGGTCAAAAGGACTATCTGTTTTAAATGTTATCCATGACAAAAGATTTGTTGCTGTGTCAGCTTTGGTAATCAGCACCGTTAGCCAGGGTAAAAACATTAAACAAGCTGCTATTGAACTCAGTAAATAATTACGCAGGGTTTTTTGAAAGCGAAACTTTTGCCTAATAACTATATAAATACCATGAGCGATCGCAACCATTACTGTTAATAAATGGGTGTAGAATCCTAAGGCTAGGGTGAGAGCATACACAGCCCAGGTAAAGAAACTTTCTCGGCGAATGGCTCGCAACAAAGCAGCACTTGATACTAGGATCATCACCATCCACAGACCGTATTCTCGTGCATCTTGGGCAAAGAAAACTTGCAAGGGAGAAATCCCCATCACAGCCATTCCCACCCACCCTACTAGTGGCGATTCAAATAACTCTAAACACAACCAATACACACTAGGAAATATTAACAGACTGATGACTGCTGATAAACTCCTGACTCCCGCCGGAAAATCCCCAAAGACTTGCGCCCACAATCTCACCATTACATAATACAAAGGTGGATGTTGCGGGTCTGAAGTTATTAAGTAGCGAACTGTATCAACCACAGATCGATCTGGGTTAATGTGTTGATATTTGTCTAAAGTGATGGCAGGAATTATGCCTTGATTATTGCCCCAATTGCTAAAAACCTCTTGTTTAACCTCAGCTAGCGTATGACCAGATATTGCCAGTGATGTAGCAATTTCATCGTACCAATACACTTTTTGCCCTAAATGAGTAAAGCGAAAGAAAATACCTAACCCAATCAGGCTAATTACCAGAATTTTTAACCAAGTTGGAGGATTTGACTTTGCTAAGATTTGTAATTTGTCCATTTATTGCACTAATACCTAATTAGCAAAGGATGTATTGTCTGAGGAAGAGATTAGCAAATATAAAACAGCCCATATCAAGCCTTTTTGAAGTGTCTATTAATTAAAAATTACGAATTACGAACTACGAATTAGTAACTATCATTTTGGCTGCTTGAAATACTCCTGTGCAAGAATTGGTGGATACTTAGGCACTTCATCTATATCTAAGCAAGTCTTAATGGACTTAATTGGAGCATCGTAATTAGGGCCTGTAAAAAAGGCGCATGAGTATCTTTGTTTAGCACTGTGAGATTGAGTTGGAACTATAACTCGATGTGGTGTAGCGCGAAATTTATCGTTCGTCCATCGCTGCATTAAATCTGCAACCAATACTATAATTGCATCAGGAATGAAGGGTGCTACAACCCATTCTCCAGCATTTGTATATACTTCTAACCCTTCAGAATCTTGAAATAAAAATGTCAGAGTTCCGATGTCAGTATGTTCTGCCAGATAAACTTTTCCTAGTTCTGGAGGCTGATATATAGATGGGTAGTGATGCCAAACGATGCCGTGGTTTTGTTCTGAATATAAATTTGTAAAGTAATCTTCTGGAATTCTCAGAGAAATAGCCAAAGCTTGAAATACTTTCAGGGCGCTTTCGTGACAACCCGTGAAAAATTCCATCATCACTTCACGAAACTGAATCGGATTTTTAGGCCATTTATTCGGTTCAAAAAAAGGATCTTCGATTGCACCAACTTCATCGAGAGTAATTTCCTTTCCAAAATGAAAGCCTTCAGTCATTAGCTCATTGGCGTTATGTTTATCTTCACTCTTTTTAAAATTATGATATCCGCGAAGATTCCGATCTGGAAAGAAAGATACTTGTTCTTTTTCATCCTCCGGTAGTGCAAAAAAGGACTCGGTTTGTGAAAAGACTTGAGCGATTAGAGTCTGAGAAATACCATAATTTTTCAGATAGAAACATCCGACCTCATGAATAGCAAGAGAAATTTGTGTAGCAACAGCTTCTTTTGCGGTTGAGTCACCTATAAGAAAAGGATTGAAATCAATGATAGGAATTTGCATACAAACGATATCCTCTTTAGTTAATCTCAGTCAGTTTCAAGTTGTAAGTGTTCCAAAATGTCCCTAGTAGGGGAGAGTGTTCAATACCTTGGATACGATTTCGTACTGCTACCATTGAGAAAGGGTTAACTAGATAAATAAATGGCAGATACTCCTGAGTAATTTGTTGAGTTTCTACGTACATGGCTTTACGCTTTGCTTCATCCACTTCGGAGGCTGCCTGAATGTATAAATTACCAATTTTTCGTTCCCAATCTGCAACCTGTCGCCCTATTATCGGCATTTGTCCTGCTTGGGATTCTTGATTAAAAAAGTGCCAACCAGCTTCAGGCAACCAAACATTAGCCCAATCATTTGGTTCTTGACCGACAGCAACCTCAAGTAATTGACACTCCCAATCGAAAGTTTGAGTCAATTTATTGATGAAAATGCTAGCAGCTACGGGATTAAAATCAACAGTTATGCCAAGATTACTCAAATTTTGTTTTATGTGTACTCCCATCGCCTGCAATGCATTATTGGTACTATTCGTCATCAGGCTAAAGCGGACAATATTTCCTTGCTCGTCTAATAGCTGACCTTGATTGTTGTATTTAAAGCCTACTTTTAGAAGTAATTGTTTCGCTTTTTGAAGATTGTATTCGTAGACAGTTTGGACAGGAGAATAATACTTGCTCTGTACAGCAATCGGCGAATTTTGCAGTTTACCCAATCCTTTATAGATATTGTTGAGTATTTGTTGGCGATTGATTCCATAGGCAACTGCTTGTCTAAATTCTACTGTATTGAACCAACGAGACTTTATGGGATCGACCAGTGGTTGACCATTCCTACTGCCTTGATTGAGATTAAAAGTAATAGCAGTTGATCCAACAAAAAGACCGCCATTATAGATAGTAAACTTTCCTTTGCTTTCTTCATGTTTTAATAATGAAAAATAATCAGTATTGACGTTGATGTAATCCAATCCTCCAGAACGAAATTGGATCAAAGAAGTATCTTGATTAGGAATAATTTGCCCAATCACACGCTCGATATAAGGTTGCGAATTGCCTTGAATATCTTTACGCCAGTAATAAGGATTTTTGCGGAAAATTATTCGCTGGCTCGGAGTATAAGATTCTATTGTATAAGGGCCGTTGACAATAATATTTTTTGGGGGAGTATCAGTTCCCCAAGTAGACATAAATTTAGGTATGCCATCCTGCTCTTTTGTTTTGATGCTTTCCCGAAAAACATGGGCTGGTAAAATTTCTAGTTTTGTAGCCCGAACAAATGGAGCAAATGGTTCAGGTAATGTAAATTCAACTCGCAGATTATCAAGCTTTCGGACAGTAGGGAAGGTACGATTTTTACCAATCATGAAGAAGTCTTTAGCGTAAGTAGGAATGTCTGGATTACGGTAAATTTCATTGTAGGTAAAAACGACATCTTCAGTCGTTAGTGGTTTCCCATCTGACCATTTTAGCCCTTTTCTGAGGGTGTAAATTACTTGTTTATTATCCTTGGAAGTTTGCCACGATTTAGCTAGATCGGGTTCAATTTCTCCACGAGCATTTTCTTTAACTAGCCCTTCATAAGTATAGTTTAAAATATAAGCCGATTCTACGATTAAAGCCGGATTGAAAGTTGTGGGTTCAGTTGGGAAAGGGACGATAATTTCAGATGTTGGTATTACGTTGGTTTTTAAGGTAATTTGATGATAGATAATTATTGCGATCGCAGTTACAAAAGCCAGCAAAATTACTAGCCAACGATGGCGAATTACAGTATATTTTTTATTAATTTTTAATAACTTATAATTCAACATCGTGAAACCACTCCGCAATTTATTATTGACTAGGTTGAGATAACAACCTATGAGCATCTTCTAATAAAGCTGGTATTTTGTCAGCATGTGGACTATGACGCAAACAATCACTTAGATCGAATTGTCTAACTTTTTCTGCTGTCAGACCAGGGAACCAAGGATCGGCAGTATTTAAGTGGTTGTAACGCCTTGTAGCATATTCAAACATATCAAAAGCGATCGCTAAATTTCGCAACCATAAAATAACTGGAATATTAATCTCACCAGGGGTTTGGGGATATCTGGGTAAACCAATATGCCAAGTGCGATACCAGTCTTTTCCGAGTGTGGCGATCGCTGCTTTTTCTAAACGGTTTAAAATTGGCGGTAAAATTTCATCTGCTTGCTCTAAAAGTTCTATAACCTTCAAGTGTTCGTCAAAATCTGATGGTTTAGATGCACCCAAACTGAGAGTATGTACTTGAGTATGGCTTAAACAAAACAGATCGTTAAACACCATCGGGCTAAGAGGATGGCACAAGTCTAATAACTTTTGTGGAGGCTTATAAAGCATACCACCTTTATCTGATGGGCTAATGATAAATACACCCATATCATGACGTGTGGCGGCTTCAATGGCGGGCCAATTGAATTGATTAATGTAGTACCAGTGGAGATTGACATAATCAAATTGATTGGTTTCAATGGTTTTGATAATTAAGTCTGTTGGAGCGTGGGTAGAAAAGCCAATAAACTTTAACTTACCCTGAGCTTGCAATTGTCGCGCTACATCAAGACATCCATTGAGACGAATGCTATCTTCAAGATGTTGGTAATTATTAATGCCATGCAGTGTTAATAAGTCAATGTAATCTAGCTTTAATAAAGCCAAAGATTTCTCACATAAATGGCGGAAGTCTTCAGAGTTAGATGTAGGAGTAACCTTAGTCTGGACAATAATTTTTTCTCTAGGCAACTTAGGTAAAATAGCTCCTAATTGCATCTCAGAAGTCCCATACATTCGGGCAGTTTCGATGTGATTGATGCCAACTTCTAAAGAACGGCGAATAGTGGCTTCTAGATTCTGTTGATTTTCATCGGGAATTTGTTCTTGAGTAAGCTCTTTATACTCAGTATAGACGTAGCGCATTCCGCCACAAGAAAATACTGGCATTGGCAATTCTGTACGCCCGAATCTACGATATTGCATCATAAATGTATTTTGATTAGAGCGATTCATTAATGACTTTTTGCCGCAATTAAGCCTTGCATTATTTTTAGATGAAACATTAAGTATGATTTTTCAATATGCTGAAGGTGATGTTGAATTAACTCATGTATCTTGGAGTAGTTACACGGTGGCATACTTGGGTATAGATGATGCTCTACATGGTAATTATTATTCCAGTAATAAAACCTAATTATCGGGTTAGAAATCATTGTTCGTGTATCATTCCATAGGTTGTGATTTAAGTCAGACTCACAGCCATAGTGATCTGTAATACTGAAAAGAAACCCGAATGGAGAAGCAAAAGTTGCTAATGGTATCCAGTAACCAAAGAACAAAATCCCAGGAAAAATTACGGTCAATCCTGCCATTAATACAAACCAACCCAATAGTAGCCAATTATTTTGTAAGACAAATTGGCGTTGTTCTGGTGTTTTAAAATAGCTCAAATAAAAGTTAGCTGGTAAGGCTGATTCCTCTTGCGTCTGTGTTTTCAAAGAATCTAAATATAAATCTTTGGTTACTATCCACCAATTTTTACATGCCGCAAGAGGATAAAAATATGTCAAGGCAAAGAGATAAGTATTAAGATTAGGAAAGGTTTGCCATGCTGAGGTATCTCCTACGATTTTACCTTTGATTTTTGCTTCTCGATGATGTCCAATATGAATATATTTGTGAAACGAAAAGTTCATCAACAATACTAATGATAAGAAGGTTCCCATGAATCGGTTAGTATTTTTTGACTTATACAAACTATAGTGAGAGCAATAATGTATTGCTGCAAAAAAACAGACAAATAAGAATCCTTGAACCAACCAGACTAATAACCATACTGCCCAGTTATTCAACCAGAACCCAATAGCTGAGAGGATGAAATATGTACTAATAACAACAAATGTTTGAATAATCGGTCTAAATGTAGGAATCTCATGCAATATACGAAGTTCTTCGTTAGATATTTGAGTAACTTCTTTAATACTAGGTCTGGCATTCTCAATTATTTGATTGTTTTTTGTAAGTTCCATATTTTTCATTTCTACGTTGACAATAACAATTGACAAACCAGATATCAACCTATTAATTGTTTAATTGGTCTTGGATGGCTGCTGCTAGCTGAAATACAGTAGGTTTTTCAAACAGGTAAATCAACGGCAGTTCGACTTGCAAAGCTGACTGTATTTTGCATATAACTTCAAGAGCTTGAGCAGAATGTCCTCCCAGTTCAAAAAAGTTGTCTTGAGTGCTAATCCGATCTATCCCTAAAATTTCTTTCCAAATAGCTAACACAACTTCTTCGATAGGATTTTGAGGTGTAACAAAATCCCTCGATGTTGGGGAGACAATAGTTTGAGTAGGCAAACTTGGAGGTTCCGATATTAAGATAAGTTCAGCTAGACGTTGCTTATAATTGGTCGTTATTTTTTCCAGCAAGGTCTGAAAATTCTCGACCATCTTGGTAATAGTTGCAGGTTCAAATAAATCGGTTCTGTATACGAGCAAACCTTCAATACCTGTTGATGTTTCTTCGAGCGTTAACTCTAAATCAAACTCTGCGGTATCTTTTGTATCTCTAGCAATAAACTGCTCCTTCAAAGTGAGATTTGCAAATTCTAAATTATCCTCTGGAGTATTTTGAAAGACAAACATTACTTGATTTATTAATGTGTAACTGGGATCTCTGACTGGCTGGAGTTCTTCTATTAGCTTAATCAGGGGCATTTCTTGATGAGCGTAAACACCCAAGGCTACCTCGCGTACTCGGCCAAGTAGTTCCCGAAAGCTGGGGTTTCCTCCTAAGTTGGTACAAAATGGCAGTAAATTGACAAAGAAACCAATCAATCCCTCAGTTTCTACTCTGGTGCGATTTGCCAGGGCACTGCTGACAATGATGTTTTCTTGTCTTGTATAAGAGAAAAGTAATGCCTGGAATGCTGCCAACAATGTCATAAACAGGGTTACGCCTTCCTGTTGACTCAGCACCTTGAGTGCATCGGTTAACTTCTGCGAGAGAACTACCGATTGGCCTGCACTTTCAAAGGTTCGCGCTGGTGGACGGGGACGATCGCATGGTAGCTTCAATATTGGCGGACTAATGCCTAAATGCTTTTGCCAAAACTGAAGCTGAGACTCTAAGATTTGTCCTTGTAACCACTGCCTCTGCCATTGAGCAAAGTCGGTATATGCGATCGGTAACTCAGTCAGAGGTGACGGCTTACCCTCACAGAAAGCTTCGTAAACTTTTGCCAGTTCTTGGGTTAGGACACTAAAAGACCAACCATCAGCAACAATATGGTGGGTGACGGCAACGAATAGATACTCTTGTTCATCCAAACGCCAAAGCTTGCTGCGTAATAAAGGGCCTCGTGCCAAATCGAAAGGATGCTTAATTTCCTGTTCAGCCTGTTGTGTGGCTTGAGCTTCGCGTTCAGTTTCGGGGAGGTGCTGAAGATCGATTACTGAAAAGTCAAAGACAGGCTCGTTAATAACAGCATAAACGACTTGTCCATTCTTAACCTGAAAAGTCGATCGCAATGTTTCATGTCGTCGGACAATTTCTCTTAAACTCTCTGATAATGCTTTCTCGTTAAGCGCACCTGTGATGCGATAGACCAAAGGCAGGTTATAGATGGAATTGCCTGGATAGAATTGGTCAAAAAACCACAATTCTAGCTGGGTTAAAGAAATTGGTATTGGCTCGTTTTGCGAGGGCAACCGTTTTAGAGCTAACTCCTGCCGATCTGGGGCTTTAGCTGTGGCGATTTTTTTTGCTAAAGGTGCGATCGCAGGAGACTCAAACAAACTTAACAGTGGTAATTCTATCCCAAATGCTTTGCGCGTTAAAGCAATCACCTGAGTTGCTAGTAAAGAATGTCCCCCCAAATCAAAGAAGTTATCGTAAATACCAACTCGTTCTAACCCTAAAACATCTCTCCAGATACCAGCCAAAATTTCTTCGGTGGGAGTACGCGGCCCAACAAAAGTTTGACTTAATTCAGGTCGGTTTGTTGTCGGTTCTGGTAAGGCGCGACGGTTTACCTTACCGTTGGGTGTGAGCGGAAAAGATTCCATTTCTACAAAAGCCGATGGAATCATATAATCTGGCAGTTGCTCAGTCAAAAAAGCCCGCAGTTGTTCGACTGTGATTGTCTCTCCTGCAATGGGGACAAAGTAAGCGACTAAATATTTTTCCCTGGCACTTTCCCCATGCACTTTAGCTACAGCTTGGTTAATTTGAGGATGTTTGCTCAGAACGGCTTCAACTTCTCCCAGTTCAACGCGAAAACCCCGAATTTTTACTAAATCATCTATCCGTCCCAAAAACTCGATATTGCCATCTGGTAGATATTGGGCTAAGTCCCCAGTTTTGTACAAACAACTTGATTTTAAATTTTGGATTTTGGATTTTGGATTATCAGAACTTTCAGCAGATTGGAAATTTTCACTTGTGTCCCTCAATCTAAAATCTAAAATCGGCAATCCAAAATCGGTAAACGGATTTGGTAGAAATTTTTGATTGGTCAAATCTGCACGGTTGAGGTAGCCACGAGCCAAACCATCACCACTAACGTAGAGTTCCCCAGGAACGCCAATCGGCACGGGTTGAAGATTACTGTCTAACAGATAAACTTGCACATTGACAGCAGCCTTACCAATGGGTGGATAAATCGGCCATTCATCTGGCTTTTGGCTAAAAGTATAAGCTGTCACCAAGTCTGCTTCCGTGGGGCCGTAGAAATTATAGAGCGTACAATTTTCCAGACGCTTAAACAGCTTAATCATCGGTTGAGTAATTTGGAGTTGTTCGCCACAAGCGATCGCTTCCCTAATATTCTGAAATAAATGTGCTTGCTCTCCGTAGATTTCCGCTAATTGCTGCCACAGAGTAACGGGCAGAAAAACTTTACCAATTGGGTTATTAGCAAGTAAATGAATTAATTTATCTAAATCTTTGCGATCGCATTCAGAAATCATATACAGCGTACCTCCCAAGCCCCACGCCACGGATATTTCGTGATAGCTGACATCAAAACTGAGAGAGGCAAACTGAAGCACACCAATACCTGTGGTCATTTTTGCCTGATGGTGTGCTACTAAATTGGTGAGCGATCGCTGGGTAACAAGAGTGCCTTTAGGAGTGCCAGTAGAGCCAGAGGTATATATGATGTAGGCTAAATTATCAACTCCTACCTCAACTTGCAGATTGCTCTCAGATTCTTTGGCGATTTCGTCTTCATCTTCATCTAACACAATTAGACGATGAGCCAAGTTGCCATCAAGTAATGACTTCCAACGTGTTTGAGTTAAGACGACTGGTGCTTGAGAATCCTTGAGCATGAAAGCTAAACGCTCTGGCGGATAGGTAGGATCGAGGGGAACGCAAACTCCCCCAGCCTTAAGAGTTCCTAAAATAGCGATCGCAGCTTCTATTGAACGCTCTACACAAATACCCACTGGGACATCTGGCTTCACACCTAAGCGTTGCAAGTAGTGGGCGATTTTATTGGCTTGCTGGTTTAACTCCTCATAAGTCAATCGTTGATTTTCATATACCACCGCCAAGGCTTGAGGTGTTTTTTCAACTTGCTCCTCAAATAATTGATGGATGCAACGATTGATGGGATGCGCTGCTGAGGTAGCATTCCACTGTACTAAAAGCAAATCTTGCTCTGCTGGAGTCAGTATCGGTAACTCGCCTGGGGTGCGATGAGGATTGACGGTAATTCCTTCCAACAAAGTGAGGAAATGGCCGGCCATGCGATCGATAATATCTGCATCAAAACGTTGGCGATCGTAGTAAATTTTTACAGTCATTTCCTCGCCAGGAATTGCCAGCAGTGTGAGAGGATAATTAGTTTGTCCTCTGTCTTGTAGTTCCCCAATGCTCAAGTTTCCAGGAAGTTGTTGCAACGTTACATTTACAGGATAGTTTTCAAATACAACGAGGCTTTCAAACAAAAGTTGAGTGCGAGGAATTTCACTTACGCCTTGAATATCTACCAGTGGAGTGTATGAATATTGCTCCCGTTCTATGTACTCTTGTTGCAACAACCGCAACCAGGTTAACAAATCGGTTGTATCCGGGATTTTCACTCGTGCGGGTAATGTATTAATGAACAATCCAACCATCGACTCCACACCAGATAAAGTAGGTGGGCGGCCAGATACAGTAGTGCCAAAAACCACGTCAGACTCACCACTGTAGCGACTTAGTAACAGCCCCCAAGCAGCTTGTACCAAGGTGGCAAGTGTCAAATGATGTTGTTGGGCAAAAGATTTTAAGGTAGTTGTCGTCTGGGCTGATAGATGTTGCGATCGCACCTCAATATTTTGCTGTTGGTGAGAACTCTGCCCTAGCGATCGCTCTACTATCAAAGGCGTAGGTGCAGTGAAACCCTCAAGATTTTGTTGCCAAAACGCTTTCGCTCCAACCAAATCTTGCTGCTGCAACCAATTAATATAATCTCGGTAAGGACGACTGGGAGCTAAATATAACTGTTGACCGTTCTGAATTGACTCATATAAAGCAAACAATTCTTTGAAGATAATCGGCCAGCTCCAGCCATCAACTAATAAGTGATGAAAACTCCAAACAAACTCATAATTCTCATCAGCTACCCGAATTAAAGCAAAGCGCATTAATGGAGCTTTGTCAAGTTCAAACCCTTGTTTTCTATCTGAATCTAAGAAAGAATTGAGACGTATTTCTTGCTCCTGTTGAGGAAACATTCGCCAGTCTAAATTAGACCAAGGCAAATTCACCTCTTTTCGCACCACCTGAACTGCTTGTTTGCGATTCTTCCAAACAAAAAGAGTTCTCAAAGCCGAATGTCGCTCTACCAACAGTTGCCAAGCTCGTTCAAATACACCTGAATCTAAATTGCCATGAATAGTTAATTGAAACTGCTCAAAATATATTGTCGATTCCGGCTCATAGAGAGTATGAAATAGTATCCCCTCTTGCGTAGGTGAAAGAGGATAAATAGATTCAATATCTTTATTTTTACTTTGTTTTTGTGCAACTACCATTGTTTTTTAAAGATGATATTAATTAGGTTATTGCGATTTTTATTTAAGTGAGGTACAAAACCAATGTTTTTTAACGCAGAGGAGCGCAGAGTCAAGCGCAAAGGTACGCAGAGGTTTGCCCAATTTTATTAGCAATGTATTAATAACCTCTGGCCCTATGCGGTTCGTTTAAAAAAAGTAATTTTCATAAATCAAATAGAACTTATATAAACTAAAAACTTACCAAATTTCTTAAAAAGCAGATGTTGACAATCCGCCATCTACTGGAATAGTAACACCCGTAATATAACTGGCACATTCTGACGCTAGAAAAGCTACCAAATTAGCAACCTCACTAGAAAAACCACGACGACCCAGAGGAATCATTTTATTAGTTCCTTCAATGATTGAATCAACAGTCTGACCCTCCTCTTCGGCAAATACTTCTAAATATTCTCTATGCCTTGGAGTATCAATCAAACCAGGATTGACACAGGTAACTAAAACATTCCACTTAGCAACTTGCGAAGCAACAGTTTTAGTAAAATTGATTAATCCAGCATTCGCCACTCCCGATTTAACAAGACGACTAGAAGGTTCTTTTCCTGATGTTCCAACAATATTGATAATGCGTCCCCATTGCTGACTTTTCATCGTCGGTAGCACTAAATTCGTCATGCGAATATAGCCCATTAACTTGCCTTCAAAGACAGACAACCAATCTTCATCAGATAGATTTTCTACTGCTTCATTAGAAAAACTAGCCCCTTCTGAATTATTAACCAAGATATCAATTTTGCCAAATTGGTTGAGAGCTTCTTGGACTAAGTTTTGAGAATCACTTGGATTTTGCACATCAGCAGAAATCGGGACAATTTTTGCTTGAGAACCAATCAAACCTTGATAAGCTTGCTCTAAGCGTTCAGAATTTCTCCCACAAATTATTAACTGACAACCTTCTGCTGCCAGCTTTTGGGCAACGCTATAACCTATGCCAGCACTTGCTCCGGTCACTAAAGCTACTTTCTGTGTTAATCCTAAATCCATGATGAATATTCCTTTAGGAAGTAGTTAGCGCTGTATTAAAAAAACTATCTTTGAGCGAAAAATGAGAGCGAGGTTTAATCACAATTTCAATCAAAGATACTGTTGCATCAGAAGAATTATATCCTCCATAAACAACATCAGCAGGAATATAATAAACACTACCATATTCTACCTGTTGCTGTTGTTCTGCAACTGCGATCGTCAATTTATCATTCAGGACTATTCCCATTATTTCATTAGCCGATTGGCGAATTGGAATTATTCCTTTGGGAGGAATTTGAGTGATAATAATCTCAAACCAAGAACCAACAACAGACTTACACTCAAAACCTGTAACTTCATCTTGAGTTGATGTAACTTTCAGAATAGCCTCCTCAGCTTCCTCAAAATTTGTGATGCGTTTCACATCAAACGCTAACGCTGTTTCTGAGAAAGGGTTGATAGAACCATGAAGAACATTAGAACCAGCTACATAAACTTGCTCAAATGGCTCCAGAATTTCTTTAGTACCGTTGAGGTTAAATTCCAAACGTCCCGCAATTTGCATTCCAATTTGGCTTTCGGGATGTCGATGCAATTCAAAAATAGCTCCTGGGGGAATAGAAGCTAATTGCACAACTGTGTCTTGACATTGAAATGCGATTAACTCAACATCAGAATTAATTTTGATGGTTTTTGGCTGAGGAAAATATTTAGACATAATTTTCTGCTAATTTTTTCTGAAAAATTGACCAACTCATACGAATGTTTCCATAGATTGAAATAAATTCTAAATCGTAGGCTTTCACCGCATTCTCATTAGTAATAGCGAAATCGGCTAAACCCTGCATTACCTGCATCGCTGAATCGCTGGTAGAAGGAGACAAATCCACTTGTATTTGTGTTCGATCTTGAGAGTCTGGCAATAGTTTTGTTAACAGAGGTAAAGGAGCAGGATGAGTAACAATTCTAGAACCGTTGAAAACTGCCTCTTTATTTTTTTTCTTAGCCAATCCATAAACTGGAGTAGGAAATATAAAAATGAAGCCTAGCTCAAAACTTGGCTCCATATAAAACTCATTAATTCGGTCGTAAGCATGAGGGACTAAAGCCATATTTACTTTGTCTTGTAGCAAAGCTTCTTTGACATCTGTAAAAGTATCAAATAACTGAGTTGATACAGTAAATTCTTCTGAGATAAGATGGTTATTTATGTGCTTGGCAGCGTAGTCACTACTAGTAGCATTAGGCCCCAAAGTACCTATGACTAAATTTTTTGAAGGAGGGATACGAGGTTGAAATTCAATCTGAAATTCCAGCATAGTTTTTCCTGAGTAATCATCATGATATTTTTTGGTAGTGAATCATTAGTAGCTTTGTTATAAATTACCTCCAGAAATTTAGTTTATTTGCAGAAAACTTTGTTAAAACAGAAACCGGGTTTATAGTATGAACTACTTTATTTAATTAATTTCTGCTAGCAGTTCGTCCAAAGCTTCTTGGCTAAACTCAACTTCCGGGAAATCTGAAGGAGTATAGCCACCGGCCTCTGGGGATAAACAGTGGGCAATAATAGTTTCTAAGGCTTCTGTATACTCATTAGCTAGATTTTCTACAGTGACCCGGCTATGGAAATGTTCGCTATATTGCCATTCCAGTTTCAGCCTTCCTTCAACGACTAATCCATTTACAGTTAACAAATGGCGGCGCTGTCCTTTGGGGCTGTGAATGGAACCGCTAGACTCTTGGGCGTATTTCCACCCAAGGGTTGCTAGCTGCGTTTGGTCGAATTGACCCAAGTAGTTAAAGCTCACCTCAGCTTGAGGTAGGACTTGTATAGGTAGTTTTTCTCCCCTGCTCGACGGCAGTTGCTCCTGGGGGAAACCCCCAAGACCGCACTGCCTCCCCTGCTCCCCTGCCCCCCTGCTCCCCGCTCCCTGCTCAAGAGCTTTTTCACTGCGATCGCTCTCATCCAGGCTAAGATAGCGCCAGATGCCATAATCAATACCTCGGTTGGGAATACGTCGCAGTTGCTCTTTTACCGACTTGAGAACCTCTCCGGGATCGAAACGATCCTCCAGTTTTAACAGCACGGGGAATATAGTAGTAAACCAGCCTACAGTACGAGACAAGTCCACATCCTCAAACAAGTCCTCTCGTCCGTGACCTTCTAAGTCAATCAGAAGGCAGTGAGAACCTGTCCAACGAGCGAAAGTCTGCACCAACGCTGTCAGCAGCACATCGTTAATTTGAGTATTGTAGGCTCCGGGGACATCCTGTAATAGAGTGCGAGTCTGTTCTACATTCAGGTATACAGATACAATCCGACTGGAAGCTACAGTATTATCTTGGGCAACAGCAGTATAATCCAACGGTAAAGGAGCAATTGGGAACTGGATTGAGTCCAGCCAGTAATCTAACTGTGAGTAGAGTTGTTGACTGCGGGCATAATCCTGCAATCGCATTGCCCAATCCTTGAAGGAAGTTGTTTTTGCAGGTAGTTGGATACTTTTGCCAGTTTCTAATTGTTTGTATGCTCCAGATAAATTTTCTAGCAAAATTCGCCACGAGATTCCATCTACAGCCAGGTGATGGATGATAATGAGTAAACGTCCGGGGGAATTGCCTAAGTGAAACAGAACGACCCGCATCAGCGGCCCATCTGCTAAGTTCAGCGTCCTTTGTTCTTCCTCTGCCCTGGCTTCAATTGTCCTTAACTGTTCTGCTTGGGGCAGATAGGACAAATCTGCAATACCCAACGATACGCCATCGCTCGCATCACTGTTGTACTGCTGCCATTGCCCCTCCTGCTGCACAAACCGCAGGCGTAGAGCATCGTGATGGTACAGTAACTTTTGTAGTGCCTGCTTTAATAACTCCGGTTGCAAATTTGCGGGAACTTCTAGCAGGAAGGATTGGTTAAAGTGATGAGGTTCTGGCAGATTTTGCTCAAAGAACCAGTGCTGAATCGGTGTTAGAGGGACAACCCCTGTAACTAAACCTTGTTCTGATTGAACCGAATTAATTGTACCAGCAACAGCAGCTAATTCAGCAATTGTTTGATGTTGAAATATTTGTTTGGGAGTAAGTTTTAGTCCGGCTTGATTAGCTTTAGCAATAATTTGCATACTAATGATAGAATCTCCGCCCAATTCAAAGAAATTGTCGTGGATACCGACTTTTTTTAGAACTAAAACCTCCCGCCAAATCTTTGCCAAGACTTCTTGAGTGTGGGTGTGGGGAGAGACAAAGCCAGTTGATTCATCGAACTCGAACTCTGGTACTGGTAATGCACGACGATCTACTTTGCCGTTGGGGGTAATCGGCAGAACTTCTAGAACTGTGAAGGATGTAGGTATCATGTAACTGGGGAGCTTGGACTTGAGAAACTGACGTAACTCATTACTGTTCGGCTGTATCAGTTCTGGGATGATATATGCTGCCAAACTCTTAATACTGGGTTTATCTTCTCTTGCAAGCACAACAGCATCGCGTACCTGTGGGTGTTGAGTCAAAGCCGCCTCAATTTCGGAAAGTTCAATGCGAAAGCCACGAATTTTAACTTGGCTATCAATGCGACCCAAGAATTCTATATTGCCATCGGCTTGGTAGCGAACCAAATCGCCTGTTTTATATAAAAGTGCTGAGTGCTGAATTGTCCTCCTACTCCCTGCTCCCTGCTCCCTGCTCCCCTGCTCCCCTGCTCCCTGCTCCCCTGCTCCCCTGCCTCTCTGGAAAGGGTTACGAATGAAGCGTTCTGATGTCAGGTCGGGACGGTGGAGGTAGCCTCGTGCCAAGCTCTCACCACCGATGTACAATTCTCCAGTCACACCAATGGGTACAGGCTGTAACAGGGAATCGAGTATATAAATTTGGGTATTAGCGATCGCCCGCCCAATCGCAGGTGGTATATAGTCTTGTTGTCTTTTCGGAACAGTACCAGATGTTGTGACTACAGTATTCTCTGTTGGCCCGTAATTATTCACCACCTTAAAGGGATGGGAATCTAAAGGATACTGATGCAATTGATCCCCACCTGTGAGCAAAGTCCGCAAAGCAGCATTCGCCGGCCAATTTAATGATAAAATTTTCTCGGCCATTGGTGTCGGGAGGAAACTAATGGTTATTGCCTTTGACAACAACCAGTCTCGTAGTTGCTCGGGGTAAAGCCGGGTTTCATCATTGGGAAAGTGAATGCTAGCTCCCGCCGTCAGATAAGGCCAGATTTCCCAACTACAAGCGTCAAATGCGACTCCCGCAATTTGTGTTGCTCGGTCAAGCGGCGACACTGCAAAAGCTTGTTGATGCCAAAAGACGAGATTTAACAATCCTCGATGTTCAATTTGCACTCCTTTGGGTTTACCAGTGGAACCGGAAGTGTAAATCACATAAGCCAGATTGTCAGTTGTTACTGTATGGAGTAAATTCTCTACACTGGTGCTGAAGATTGCTGTGTCGCTATCCAGACAAATCACCTGCGCTTGATGTGACGGTAGCATTGCGACCAAGCTTTTCTGGGTCAACAGCACTTTAACTTGGGCATCTTCTAGCATAAACGCCAACCGCTCTTGAGGATACGCTGGGTCAAGCGGTACATAAGCCCCACCAGCCTTGAGAATGCCCAGCAATCCTACCAGCATTAGGGGAGAACGCTCAACACAAATTCCTACCAATACTTCTGCACCAACACCTAAAGATTGCAGATAGTGCGCTAATTGATTGGCGCGGAGGTTCAATTGCTGGTATGTCAGAGACTCATCCTCATAGACCACAGCCACAGCATTTGGTGTTTTTTCCACCTGTTCTTCAAACAACTGATGGATGCATTTGCTGTCAGGATAAGGCGTATAAGTATCATTCCACACCACTAGTAACTGATGTCGCTCCTGCTGAATCAGCAGTGGTAATTCACCAATGGTTTGATTCGGATTAGCAATAATCCCTGCTAACAAAGTCTGGAAATGACTTGTCATCCTCGCAATGGTATCTGGCTCAAAGAGGTCGCTGTTATATTCCCACGAACCGATCAGCCCCTCTTTTGTGTCCCAAACTGCCAAGGTCAAATCAAACTGAGATGTTCCACGTTCTATAAATTGAGGAGTCAGGGTAACATCAGGCAATTCTAATGTATCCAACAAGAAATTCTCTAAGACAAACACCACTTGGAATAGGGGATTGTAGCTGAGAGAACGTTCTGGTTGCAAGGCTTCTACTACTTGTTCAAAGGGGACATCTTGATGAGTGTAAGCAGACGTTGCAACTTGTCGCACTTGAGAGAGAAACTCACCGAAACTCGGATTTCCCTCGATTTTGTGACGCAGTACCAATGTATTGACAAAAAAGCCCATCAATGTTTCTATCTCTGTGCGGTTGCGGTTGGCAATAGGGCTACCAATGCAGATATCATCTTGACCACTGTAACGAAACATTAAAACTACGAAAGCCGCCAGTAGGGTATGAAAGAGGGTAGCTCCTGACTGTTGGCTGAAGGTTTTGATTTGCTGGCTCAAATTTTGGTCAATTTGAAATTCCTGGGTAGCACCACAGAAAGTCTGAACGGCGGGACGTGGTTTGTCTGTGGGTAGTTCTAATAAGGGTGTAGCACCAGCTAATTGTTGCTTCCAGTAGTTAAGTTGCTGTTTTTGAATTTCTTCGGTTAACCATTGTCGCTGCCAAACTGCAAAATCAGCATACTGGATGGGCAACTCAGGGAGGAGTAAAGGAGAATCAAGAGTAAAAGCTCGGTAGAGGCTGGACAACTCTTTGATGAATATCCCCATTGACCAGCCATCCGTGATTATATGGTGCATAATCAACACCAGCACATTCGACTCTGACCCCAGTCGCAGTAAAGTGACTCGCAACAAAGGGCCATTATCCAAATCAAAAGGTTGCCGAGCTTCTTTTGTGACAATCTGTTGTACTTCTGATTCTTCTAAACCTTGCAAGTCCAGCACTGGCATAGCAATCAGCAAGCTAGGAGAAATTACCTGCACGGGTTTTCCATCTACTGCTGGAAATGTTGTCCGTAAAATATCGTGGCGGCGAATGATTTCGTTGATACTCTGCTGAAGAACTTCTACGTTGAGTACACCTTGAACGCGCAGCTGGAAACCCTCGTTATAAAATGGGCTTTGGCTCTCTAATTGATAGAGAAACCACATCCTCTGCTGGGCAAAGGATAAGGGCAACTCTGTAGAACGCTCTATAGGCAGTATTGGTGCAAAGGAGGAGTCTGTGGCATTCTTGGCTTCTTGTATAAAAGCCAGGATTTCTGATTTGCGTTCTAGCAATTGGTTTTTCAGGTCTGGGTTCATCACTCCCTTGGGAGCGCGATAGTTTAAGCGATCGCCTTCCAACCAAATTTTGATGCCTAAACTATTTAAATAAGAGACAAATTCTATTGTTGTCATTTATAATACGCCTCCCTCATATTCTTCCTCTGCGTCATCAATAGCTACATTCCACTTGCTGACGACAGTTTGTAGCGCCTCAAGACTTTCTCCCAAACCAGCTACAGTTGGGGATGCAAAAAAACGATTGGGCGACAACTCAACAGAAAAAGTCTCACGCAACCGAGAAATGACTTGGAAGGCTAGCAAGGAATTTCCTCCTAATTGAAAGAAGTTATCATGAATGCCAATTTGAGGTATGCCTAATACTTCTTGCCAGTTTTGAGCTATTTGCCGTTCTGTCTCGTTTCGGGGAGCGATCGCTCTTTGAGTCATACCCCTAGCCAATAAATCTCGATTGATTTCACCATTAGCGGTGAGAGGCATTTGGGATAGTTGCACGAAGTCACAGTTAACGGTTGTTGTGAAGCGATCGCGCACCGTCAAATCTGATAACTCTGGTACGGTAGAACCGTTACTCGTAGTGAAATAGGCAGTTAATTTCTGTAGCCCTGGAAACTCAGAGGTGAAACGCCGAATTTTGGGATTGCTGCCATCTAAACCGACTATTAGCTGTGCTTGGTTGTGATATAAACCAGCCAAAAAGGAATATAATCCTTGTTGCAAACTCATCTCATAATAGCCTTGAGCGCGGGTGATTTCTTGCCTCTGATAACCCTTGTTAATCCCTGTATCACGCCAATTTGTCCAAGCAAAGCAATAGCTGTGCAACCTGCTAACAGAACGTTGATATTGATTAAAGCTTTCCAAAAAGTTGTTAGCAGCAGCATAAGCAGAAATTGTCGCTCCACCAAAGAAACTTGCTAAAGACGAAAAGCTAATGAAAATCCCCTGTCCTTGCTTCTTAAGTACCTGATGTAGTACCCAAGTGCCTAACACTTTGGGTTGCAGAATTGCAGCTAAACTCTGTGGTGTTTCATTCACTAGCATTTGTTCGTGATAAGTTCCCGCCAGATGAATCACGCCATCCAGTTGACATCCCCAGTTAGCCTTGGCTTTTTCCACCACTTGTTGCACTGCTTGAAAGTCGCAGATATCGACTGCTTCATAAACCACGGAACCAAGCTGCTTTAATTCCTGATAAACTTTGACTTTTTCTAATGAGACATTTGGTAAACGAGTCCGACCTACTAATAATAATTTGGCATTAAAAAACTTAATTAGATATTTAGCAATTTCAACTGCAACGCCTCCAAGCCCACCACTTATGAGATACATTCCCCCCATTTTCAAAGTAAGTTCTTGCTTTGGTTTGTCTTGCAGATTAACTTTTTCTAAACCTGCAATTAAACGTTGTCCATTGCGATAAGCTATTTCTTGGTCTTTTGAGAAAATCTGGAGTTCTTGTAGAAGATAGTTACCATCTACTTGTACTGAATTTGGTGTCAAATCTATGTGACGACAATTTAACCAAGGTATTTCTTGGGGAATAGTTTTAATTACACCGAGAACTGGAGATTTTTCATAAGCAATCTTGTCTGTTACTTGCGTAGATTGGGTGTAGCTAGAAACAAACAATAACTGTAAATCTAGGAAACTTTGAGTTTTTGCTAGGGCTTGGACAAGAAATAACAAACTGTAAATTCCCTGTTCTTGCGCTTTTTCCAGAGCTGCTAGGCTTTTGATTTCTCCGCCATACTCTTGATAATTCCACAGATGGAGAATCTGACCAATGGTCTGTTTCTCTGCCTTGATTGTGTCAAGCAAAAGCTGATAATGGTCTGCATTTCCAGGATTTAAAAAGAAGTGATTGGAATCTTTTTTAGCAAAATCAGAGCCGGGTGAAACACACAGATATGGCAGGTTTTGCTGTTCTAGCTGCTGACAAACAAATGTCCCCAATCCTAACTCGTCGAGGAAGACTATAGTTAGACAACCTTGGGGTAAAGCTTTTATAAGTTTGGCTTGCTTCCGCCGCCAGACTTTTTGATAGAACCAATCAGGAATAGTATTAGTATTATTTAGTAATATATCAACTTGTTTGATAATGTGGTTAAACTCACCTGCACCGAAGCGATCGCGAAGTTGCGATCGCTGAATTTTACCAATGACGGTTTTAGGAATATCTTCTTTAGGTAATAAAATTAAATAATCAGGATTTAACCCTACTTTACTGACGACTGTCTGCCGAATTTTATTTAGCAGTTCTAATAGTTTTTGGTCTTCCGTAACAGGCGAACTGAAGAAGATAGCCAGTTTCTCTGTTGCATCATCAGCATCGCAGACTGCACAAGCGGCTGTGTAGGAAACTTCAATTTCTGCAATTTCTTCAACTACTGCTTCAATTTCATGACTGTAGTAGTTAGCTCCATTGATAATGATAGTTTCTTTGGCGCGACCAGTAACAACTAATTGTCCGTTGGCAATGAATCCTAAATCTCCAGTATCAAACCAGCCATCTTTTAAAAATGATTGACTGTTTGCATCGTAGTTGTTGTAATATCCCGGAGAAACTGCATCACCTTTAACTTGCAAACGACCGATAGTGTCTTCTGTTAATACAGAGTTTTGCTCGTCTACTATGCGAATTTTAACCCCAGGAATAACTGAACCTAAATCAGTAAAAGTATGATGATTTGGATGGTCTATTTCTACTCGTTTAATAGTACCTTCTAAGATAGATTTATCTATCCTATGGAATAACAAAGGTGATTCTTTTTTGGGCTGATAATATGTAATTCCCGAACCCATCTCTGCCATCCCAAAAGCTGGTCTAATTGCTGTTGCTTCGAGTCCATAAACAACTAAATTTTCTCGAAAATCTTCCACAGCTTTACTAGATACTGCTTCGCCAGCTGTTAGGAGAAATTTTACGCAAGATAAGTTCCAGTTCTGTTCTGGTTCTTGTTTGAGAGAGTCATTAACTATGGCATAAGCAAAGTTGGGGGCCCAGCTATGAGTAATCCGATATTTATGGATCAAATCCAACCAGTTGAGGAGGCGACCTAAGATATATTCTTTTTGGGCATAAACGAGGGTGCAACCGATTTCTATACCACGAATATGCCAGTCGGAAATGCTGCCAATATGATCGAACGGCAGCCAATTTAAAACTATATCTTCTCGCTGGTGTTGATTGAGTTGGTTAGCTCCTCTGGCACGAGCAATGAGATTTTGATGAGTCAATTGAACGCATTTTGGGATTCCTGTACTGCCAGAAGTTAGATTGAAAAGAGCCACTTCATCTGGTTGACTCTGGTGATATTGTTTGCTGGCAGGATTGTCTTTTAATGCTTCAATCGTGTCTATTTTTAGGCGTTCTGCTGGTAGCCATTGCGATAGTAATTCTACCTCTTGTTTGAGAGCTTCTGTAGTTAAGATGACTGGACTATCTAAGAACTGCCAAATATGACAAAGCTTATCCACCACCTTGTTTGATTCTCTATAAGTTGGTGGTACTTCCACGATCGCAGGTACAAAGCCTCCCAATATGCAGCCCCAAAAAGCTGGAATAATGTCACAGCTAAGTTCCATCTGCAATATGACTTTGTTTTTTGGCTTGAGTCCCAACTTTCTCAAACCAGCAAGAATTCGCTCGGCAACTTCCAGTAATTCAGCGTAGGATTGGCGTAGTTCTGTGCCATCGGGCAACAGGTAAATAATACCCTCACCTGTAACCTTTTGAGCAGCTCTTTGCAAAACTTCCGGCAAGGTAATAGGTGCATTGCGATCGTTCGAGAGAATATCACCGTGGCTGATGGCAAGTGGCTTCGGCTGTGTGAAATGTTGTTGTGTATTGGGCTGAGAGTCTTTGAGGATTGGAGAAAAGTTTGCGATCGCATTTTTGTTTTGCCAATCTGGGAGCAAATCTGACAAATGGAGTGAGGGAATTTGCTTTCTCAACTCCTGCACTACTACCACTGCCTGTTCGATTTGATAATGAGAATTAAGTTGCTTTTCTACTTGCTCTATTAAACTTTCATCAATAACAGGAATGTTACTCAAAGCTAATTCGTCTACCTCGCCTGCGGCAGTTAAAGGTAGATTGGACACTGATACAAAAGCTCTTGGTAGTAATGCTTCATCGCATATATCTTGAAGATAAAAGCGAATTTGTTTTAGCAAAATATTTGAGCTTGAAACAATATATAGTATGACTTCTAGCGGAGATATTTTCTTGACAATTACTGTACATTCGTTTATTGAAGTTTTCTCCAATAAAACTAATTCAAAATCAGTTTTAAGTTGCTGTATTTTCTCCAAATCTAAACTTTTTTTTTCTGAAAAATTCATTTGATTATCAACCCATACTGTATATAAGTGGTGGTTAAAAACTATAAATTGAATGAATTAGTGCAGAACAAGTTTTTAGGTTTTAATCTGTTCCTATTTAAATATACTTTCATGCGGCATTGCATAATTTTGAATAATGGCCTTTGAGTGTTTAATCCGGTATAAATCGGACTCAGAGGCCATTTTATTATTTGAGAGAAATTAAGCGCGATCGCACTTAATTTAGTAACATTTTGTTGGCAGTCTCAACAAATGTAACAGGAAAATTATTCCTCGACGATTTCAATTGTCTTTGGTGGCTGAACCTCTTCAAAATTATCAGTGATTGTTGGGTTAAGTTCATTTTTTAGTTTGAGTTTTAGATCCTCTGTAATGGGTAAATCTTTAATTTCTTTGAGGAGATATCTCACAGATTCGGTTTTGCGACGTTCTGCATAAATATTCTTGAGAACTGCTTCAATTCCAAATCCCGCGATAGCCTCCCCTACAAGCGTTGTCAAACCAAGCACACCTAGACCGCCGATGATGCCAAACGGGCCTCCCAACCCCGCCAGGGCAGCTACAACGCCGTAACCACCCGCCAAACCTGTTGCAGAAATTGCAATTACCAGAAGTATGCCAGGAAGACCCAAAGCAGCGATTTTTTTAACGACTTCATCCATTGGAATTACCTCAAATCCTTACATTCTTGGTTAAATCTTGATTAAGGGTAATAGAATTTATTCACCCTTACTTGCTAGCTTAGTACTTAATCGAGATGGTGACTAATTTTTACTTTTTCAAAACTGAGTGCTGAGTGAGGAGTGCTGAGTGCTGTTAGCAAAAAGCTAAGGTTTAGCCCGTGCTGAGTTAGGAGTTAAGAGTTTTGTTTATCTCCTTGTCTCCTCATCTCCCTGCTCCCCTGCTCCCCTGTCTCTTTTTTAGGCTAACAAAATACTACATAACTCATCGATTTGTTTACTTTTTTCTGTAATCAGTCGATGAGCTATAGTTTGTAACTGACGAATATTTTCTGATTTGACATTATCTATGTCTTCTAAATCACCTGTTAAAAATGTTTGAAATCTATAATAAGAGCCTCTGATTTCCTTGTCAGGAGACTCAAATAAGTGTTCTAATTCTCCAGCTACAACTTCACTACCACCGTCCATAACAATGTTTAAAAGAGGTTTTACCCATTGCAATTGTCCCCAATTTTTCACATCGTTATACTTGTAAACACTCGTCAGGGAACCTGTACCCAAGGAAACTAATAAGATATCGTTGGTATGTAGCACTGCTTTTTGAGCTTGTCTACTGATTTTCGCTTCTGTAATCGCCAAGCTTGCTGGATTATTAGCAACCAATCCTCCGTCTACTAAATTATAGAAGCCACTAGGATTATGGGAAGTCGCAACTCGATAGGGAGGAAAATAAGTAGGTGTCGCACTAGTTGCCATTGCCGCATCTTTGAGCGTAAAACCGACACTCACCTTCCGAAATTTTTTAGATTCTATCTGTTGTTTTTCGATTTGGTTGGTAAAGAATATCGGAATTCGCTGTTCGATATCGTAGCTAGTGACGAAAACTTCTTTAAGATTATTTTCTAGAGGGGTATTACCAAAATATTGGTTGATAATTTCTTCTCTGCCGTCAGACGCATATTTGGGTTGAGCAAACATATCTTCAAGAGGGCCGAGCAAATGTTCAAAAAATGGCTCGTAAAATATCTCAGCCCCATATTCGACATATAATTTGACCATCTGTTCGGCACTGTACTGAGCTTGTGGCTCACTTTCAGATATAGATGGATCTAAACTTAATTGGGGTTTAGTCAATCCTAGTGCCAGAATTCCTCCGGTTGAAGTGCCTGCAATTAAGTCGAATAAACTAAAAATCGGTTTTTTTGTGCGCTTTTCAATTTCTGCTAATATTAGCGCTGGGATAATGCCTCGAATACCGCCTCCATCAATGGAAAGAATTTTATATCTAGGATTGGCTGTAGTAATCATAGTTTTTTGCGATCGCTCCTGAGTTAATTTTTGTGGTTTTTTGGGCTGTTGGATATCGGCCAGAACTTGACTTTCAGTTGCTTTAGCTATTTCGACTTTCTCCTCTTGCTTTGGCTGGGAAGTTTGAATGTTGGTATTTTCACTCTGCTTCTTTGCCCCTTTTTTTCCCTTTCCTGTAGTCGAGGCTACAGAAACGGGAGTTACAAGAATGTCGTTTTCTACATCTGGGGAAACCTCAATGGATTGCTGCGAGTCAGCTTTGCCAACAGCAGTTAGTTCAGTGGAGGAAACCTCTGCAACTGACTGGTTCTCTTCTGGGGAATTGCTTGTTGTTGGACTCTGGTTCGATGATTGGGTAATTCCGAATGGAATTTGTGCTAAACCCCAACTGGGATTACCATGCAAAGTTCCATTATGAGTATTTTCAGTCTGGTCTTTTACGGTCGTTCCTTCTCCTTCGTTTAAAATCCAATAAGCGACTAATCCTTGTTCCTTCCCGACTAGAGGCTTAATGCGGTGTGTTTGGATTTCCACTGGCGGACAGGGGTAATTCCAGACGCTAATATTAGCTAATTGACCTGTGAAATATATGTTGTTGTGTAAAGTCGCGCCCAGAGTCACAGGACTAGTTGCTTTGTTTAAAGAGTCACCTGTCAAATAGCCAAAATACTCATGCTCGTCAAGGTGTATAGTCAGTTGACCCCGATTAAAAACAATAGCAAAGAAGTGCCATTGTCCGACAGTTAATTCTCCATTGCCAAAGGTTTTGATAACCTTCTCAGCCTTTTCATCAATATATATATCTAAGTTTCCTGATTCATTGATGCCAAACTCAAAGTTATCACTATATCGGTCTGAGGAACGGGCAAAAAAAACATTGTGCGTTCCGTATGTAGTGGCTTGATTTTTTAGTTCTTGAGGATTAATCCATCCAGAAATTGTAAAGGCTGAACTCCCCTCAGCAAAAACACCACCAATATCATTTCTGCCAAAATTTATATAATCATCTTGACCATCAAATGTTATAACTGATTGGCTATATACCTGGGTTGTCACGATATTTTAATCTCCAAATAAGAGTAGAACTGAAGAAAGTCCTTAGCGACGATTAAAATTTATGGCGATCGCTTGAATTAATGGAGTGTACTCGGATTCCTATCATCGTCCATCGTCGCACTCTCTACGACTGACTATACCAGTATGGCTGCGCTCTTTGTTAGTTGCCATATCTCACTCACCATTAAGATTTTTCCAATTCAAATCTTGACAAGTATTAAACAAAATTACTAAACCTTTATAAACTTATAACTTATTCAAAACTATCATTTATTACAATTTTGAAAAATTTTAATTATTGCCCAAATATTCAAAATTTATGTTCATTGTATCAGAAACATAGTTTATCTGAATTTTTTAGTCAAGATATTTATCTAAATATTTACTTAAATTTATAAAATTATTATGCTTTAAATCTTTGCGAACAACATTACTTGTTGGCGATTAATTTCTTAACTGTCTTAACTGTCTTAACTGTCTTAACTGTCTTAACTGTCTTAACCGAATTGTTTGAAATGCTGTTGCATTTTATTGAGAAAAATGAGATGATTTTTTAAGTGAAATTTTCAGTATGTTAATTTAAAGAAAGTAAGTTTGTTTCAACGATATAGGAATCTGTTTTTATTTCTGAAATTATTTGCGTGGTGCGCGTTGGCATTAGCGTTGGCGAAGCCTCTCGTAGAGAAGCCTCTCGTAGAGAAGCCTCTCGTAGAGAAGCGCAGCGCAAGCGCGATAGAAAGGAAACTCTTAACAGGGAACAGGGAACAGGAGAGAAGAAAGTTAGAGGTCTACTGAGTTTTTTCATGCAATCAAATATGAGTCCTATAGATTAGTTTTTATCAAAAAAGAGTAAAATCATCAGTTACATTAGGGGTAATTCTGCTGCGGTTGCAGCTATTCTTACACCATTGGGAAATCCGTTTAGTATCGTAGGAGGTATCGGGCTACTTGGTCTAATAACGGTTGTAGGGGATGCTGTAGCAGGATATGGACTTGAAGCTATTGTTAAAGCTATTTATAAAGTAACAAAACTGAATTTGTTCAATTTTTCCTTAAATAAATTAAAGATTTACCGATTACAATAGACTTAGCTTGGGGTTAAGTATTACTTTTTAGGAAGTAGAGACTACAAAAACAATTGAAATTGTTGAGAAATGATTTTGATGGCTAGTTGTTACCTAATGCCAACCCACTTTTAGCAAAAGTTTAGTTAGGTAATATTAATTATTGAAGAGCGGACTTTAAGAAGGATATATAGCATTTCCTAGTCTGTTGAGGTACAAATCTCTGCGTACCTCTGCGCTTTACTTTGCGTCCCTCTGCGTTTCAAAATATTATCTGTACCTCACTTAACAGGGAATCGCTATACAAGCTAATGCGGTTAGATAATCATAGTCAGCTTTTAGATTACGCGATCGCTGCATTACCCATATCACACTACCACCATCAGCGTTAGCGGTTATGCCCGTGGAGGAATTCCCGGCACTGCAAACAATAATTGTCGCCGGAGAGTCTTGTTCTGCTGAATTAATCAAGCAGTGGTGTGTTGGCAGAAACTTCTTCAACGCTTACGGCCCGACGGAAGCTAGTGTCTGTGCCACGATTGGCAAAGCCACGCCGAAGGCGAACGCAAAATGCCATAATAGCGAGAAAATATCTATTGGTAAGGCGATCGCCAATACATCAGCAGAAGAACGTAATCGCTCATTACCAGCACAAGTAGTAGTTTGTCTGAATTATTGCTCTTTAAGTTGAGGACAAGTAGGCAAGAGTGATTGGGAATTTGCTGATGTGTCTGCATCAGTACTTTGGAGTTCTGGAACTGGCTTGGACTGAGCAATATAGCACTGGCGCATGGTTGCTTGTTTTTCTAATCGGGTAGCGATCGCTTCTAACAATTCCTCTACTGTCGAGGGCTTGGTAAGATAATAGACCATTTCCGGCTGCGATCGCTTCAAACCCTTCTGCTTCTAAACTGTCTACGAGATAGAATTATTAATTTATCATTAGCAGATGTGGCTGCAAGTGCAGGGGCAGAATTTACCTAAATACGCTGTAACTAATTCGTAATTGGGCATTGCTTATTTCTCCTTGTCCCCCATTCCCTTTGATTTGAATTTGCTCTAAACTCGACCTGAACGCACCTTTATCAGATCGTGAAGAATGATTAACAAAAACGAGTATAGACAAACATGATAAAAATGCTAGCTGAAAACTTGATAGGAATTGAGACAAGCTTACAAATTAATTGGGTTTGGCTAAATGTCAGCTTACAGTTTGCTAGTTGGGCACTCTTCTCACTTTTACTTGCTGAGATATTAAGAGACAGCTATCATGCTTTGTGTCATCAAGTCAATTGGCTTGCTAAATGGCACAACAAGCACCACATGGCTTATCGCCGCGATTTATCGATAGTTTCTCTGAAAGTTTATCAAGAATCGCAGCTTTATCACGACATTTTAGAGTCGAGTCTACTGCTGCTGGTATTGATAGTCATTGCCTTAATTGGTAAGCAAATGGGGTTATGGCTAGGAGTAGCTTACGCTTGTACCTTTTTGTATGGTGCGTCTGTGCGATATTTTCTAGGAAAAATTGATACAGATTACAACCACCTACCCGGCCCTTTAGAGACAATTCCATCCATTTGGTGGGTGAATCGGTCTTACCATTGGCGACATCATTTTGATGATGTTAACGCCTACTACAGTGGCGTCTTTCCCTTAGTTGATAAAATTCTGGGTACAGGACTATCTCTCAAAGGTAAAACCATCGCTTTAACTGGAGCATCAGGAGCGTTGGGGCAAGCGTTGGCGGCTGAACTTGTCAAGAATAATGCTAAAGTCGTGGCATTAACCACTAATCCAGAAAAATTAGTAGAGCAAGTTGGGGTAAAGGTAGTTTCCTGGCAGTTGGGCAATGAAGCCAATCTGAAGGATAGTTTAGAGAAAGTAGATATTTTAATTATCAATCATGGAGTCAATGTCTACGCCAGCCGCACATCCGAGGCTATCAATTCCTCTTATGAAGTGAATGCCTTTTCAGCATTGCGGTTGATAGATATATTTTTGACAACTGTAACAGGGCCACAAGCAAAAGCAACCAAGGAAATTTGGGTAAACACTTCTGAGGCTGAGGTTTCTCCAGCACTGAGTCCGCTTTATGAACTCAGCAAAAGAGCGCTAGGAGATATTGTTACGCTCAAGCGTTTGGATGGGGATTGTGTAATTCGCAAGTTAATTCTTGGCCCGTTTAAGAGTCAACTAAATCCTTATGGAGTGATGTCTGCACAGCAAGTCGCTCGTGCGATCTTATTTTTGGCACGGCGTGACTTCCGAAATATTATTGTGGCAATAAATCCTCTCACCTATCTGCTGTTTCCCTTAAAGGAAACGAGTACGTCACTATACTATCGAGTCTTCAGCCGGACAGCAAAAAGTGAACAGGACTTACACAAATAATAGTCAAAAAGAATGATTTTCAGGTAGTTTGTCAAGTTTAAATTGAGAAGTAAGCAAGTTTGTAGTAAGGACTTTATTCCTTATTTTCTAAGCACTAAAGTGCTTACTACAAACCCTCAAAAGTGAAAGTGATATCATGTCTGGCTAATCACTTATGATTACCGTATCTGTGCAAAAATCCCAAAAATCTCTTTCCCCCAGCAAGAGCTGCCCTTTAAATGATAAGTCTTCAACCAGAGATTAGATGAGAGCCTTAGCCGTATCGGTATCGAACACCTACTGCTTCAAAGATATAAAGGTGGAGACTATATATAAAACAATTTTCTTTACAACAGAAGAATTAAAAACGGGAAATCCTCTAAATAAACCTGACATCAGGCATGATAGTGTCGATAAAAAAAGCTTCAGCTAAACTCTGTACAATAAATTATTAGTCCTTACTGCATCTGGTTCACCATACCTCTTATGTCAGATCAAAGAGCACCAGAAATCGAACTGCTCCGTGCGGTTTACGCAGCTTTCAACGCGCGAGACATTGACGCTGCCCTTGCCCTCATGACTCCGGACGTGGTTTGGCCGAGAGCGTTTAAAGGCGGTTTTGTTCATGGGCCTGAAGAAGTTCGCGCTTACTGGACGGAGCAATGGAGCGAGATCGATCCGCACGTCGAGCCGGTTTCCTTTTACTTGGAGGAGGGCGGGCGCATTTTGGTCGATGTGCATCAGGTCGTGCGTGACAAGGCTTACGCAGTTCTTGCCGATGAACACGTGGGCCATCGATTCACCTTTGAACACGGCTTGATTCAAGCTATGGAAGTCTGTCCACTTCCATCGTCCACCACAAAGACCTAACCATGCGCAAAGAGCAAACAGGCATTTCTAGGGCGGCCTTCTTCTGTATCCGGGGTGAAGTAAGCATCCGTACAGAAAGTTACGCCCTTGGATTTGATGAGCCGCTTTTAATCCAAGCGTGAGCCACGGAGAAACCTGTACCAATTAATTGAAGTGTGATTTTAATTTTGCCAATTTTTTTGATTTTATTTTCTTATCCTACTCGCACCCCAAGTTCCTCCCAAACAAGTTTATCGTTTTTTAATAGCCATCATCCGAACTCCACCATTAGGAGCAAGGGTAAATCCACGTCGTTGCAGTTTAATAGGTTTATTTTCTACTAAGGTAAGTTGATAATTGGATAAAACTGTTGCGAGGACTAATTTAATTTCTAACTGAGCCAAGGCATATCCTAAACAGCGCCGAATTCCACCACCAAAAGGAATAAACTCCCAAGGGGAATACTGGCGTTCTAAAAAACGTTCGGGATTAAATTGTTGAGGATTAGGATATAAGTCTTCCCGGTAATGCAAGAGGTAGATACTTGGCATTAAAGTTGTATCAGGAGGAAACTGATATCCGGCAATATTTATGGATGATTTGGTAATGCGTGGGAAAAGCCCTGGAAGGACTGGATACATCCGCAGGGTTTCTTGGCAAACTGCGCTTAAGTAAGGAAGTTGGGCAATTTCCATCGGGTTTGGATTTTCTCCCAAGCTGTCAAGTTCCTGCTGCAATTTTAAGAGAATATCTGGATTTTGATGAATTTGATAGAAAGCCCACGCTAGCGTTGTTGCAGTAGTTTCATGTCCAGCAAATAAAATTGTCAGCAATTCATCTTTTAATTCATCGTCGGTCATTGCTTGCCCATTTTCATCCCGCGCTGCCATCATCAAGCTCAAAACATCACCCTGGTGATTGTTCTTTGTTCTTTTCTCTTCAATTTCTGCTTGAAGTAGCTGATAAATATGGCTTTGTCTACTTTTCATCTGCCCCCAAGGAGTCCATTTTCCCCAATCTTGTTGTAAGAATCGGAAAAATAGCATACTGGAGCGCAAAGGAGAATCAGTCATATCCAACCAACTAGTAAGTAGAGGTAAAATTAGTTGATAGCGTTTCCCTTCACTTAAACCAAAGACAATTTGTAAAATTACTTGTAGACTAACTTTCTGCATGGCAGAACGAGCCACAAAAGGTTGACCGATTTGCCATTGACTGGCGATTTGCTCGGTAATTAAGCAGATTTGTTGAGCATAAGTCTGTAGCCTTTCTCCATGAAAAGGGGGCATTAATAATTTTCGTTCTCGTCGATGGCGGGCACCATCTATTAACATGAGAGAATTTCGCCCAATCAAAGGTTCTGCAATTTTATTACCACGACCAATATCAAATTTAGAATCTTGACTGAAAATTTCTTGAATGGCTTGGGGACGGCTAATAATTACATAAGAACCGAGTCCACTCAGTTGCATGGAAAAAATGTCTCCATACTCTTGACTATACTTTTGCTGAAATCCAATCGGATCGGCAATCCATCCGATCAGTTGCCACCACGAAGGGCTAATAATGCAATTCGGTAATTGACTAAGCATAATATTTTACCTGTGATTCCACTTGATAATCTCAAACAAATACACCCATTATCCCTGAGTAACCATATTTAGGGACTGGCTCATGACTGCATTGATTAAGCTATCTAGCAAGCGATCGCGTGATAAAGATGTAAGTTCTTTTCCATACAACATTTCTTGTAAAATCACGTACGATACCAAAGAACCAAAAAAAATCTGAGCCATTGCTTCTGGGTCGGTGATTCCTAATTCTGGATGAGATCCGAAATACTGACTCAGCATTTGCCGACCGCGTAGCACAACGGTTTGAGTATAAAGTTTGGCTAGTTCGGGAAAGTTTTGTGACTCGGTGATAATCAAACGCAATAATGCCAAATAATCGGGATTATCAGCGACTTCGGTTAAATAAATTTTAGCAATTTGACGCAAAAAAATCGCTGGTTCGCCATGTAAATTTTCTGTACAAAAAATACTTTGAAAACAAGCGAGGGTCAACCGTTCTATCAACGCTTTAAACAGCCCTTCTTTATCTTGAAAGTGACTGTATATTGTTTGCTTAGATACTCTAGCCGCCGCACTAACACGATCCATACTTGTTCTAGCGTAACCCTCCTTCAAAAATACCTGTATAGCTCCTTGCAAGATTTGCTCCTGCTTGGGAGCGATCGCAGGTAAAGTATTTTCTAGTTGAAAAGTAGGGTTTATAAACATGAAAAGTAAACTTTTTGACTTATGTCTTGTCTTATCATACTAGACAGTCTAGTATATGACACAGAATTCAGAATTTTCAATTTACAAAATATTTTTCACAATCCAGGGTGATATCATGACTCAGACTATCCCAACATCCCCGGAAAATTTCAAAGATGCAGTATCGAAGCAGCAAAACCGCAAGAAACCGATCCTTTTAACGATTGGGGTGCTGCTGGTGGCTGGTGGCATTGGCTACGCGGTGTGGCGCTCTCAACCGCAAGTATCACCAAATGTACTGCAAGTTAGCGGACGGATTGAAGGTTATGAAACCGAGATTGGGATCAAGCGTTCTGGAAGAATTGAGACAATTGCCGTGCGGGAAGGGGCAGCAGTTAAAAAGGGGCAAGAGTTAATTAAATTAGACGACACAGACGATCGATTGCTGCAACAACAACTACTTGGTAGTCAAGCGAGAGTGACATCTGCGAGATATGATGAACAGCAAGCAGTTTCAGATGTAGAGCGAGTCACCAGAGAAATTCAAGAAATTAACAGCCAAATTAACGAAGCCAAACTGAATTTACGGCAGTCTCAAGGGGATACCCAAGGAAGAATTGAGCAGGCCCAAGCAAATGTCGCAGCAGCCAGAGCCACATTAGTGCAAGCACAAGCGCAAGTTAAACAGGCAGCAGCAGAAGTTAATTTAGCAAAAATCAACCGCGATCGCTACGCCCAATTGGTAAAAGAAGGGGCAGTCAATCAACAACAATTCGATCAAGCCCAAACTACTTTAGATACTGCAATCGCAACCCTAGAAGCACGAGTTGCAGCAGTTAATGCCGAACGCCAGCAATTACAAGCTACATCAGGAGCGTTAACTCAAGTTAAAACTACAGGTTTCAATCCTGATATTCGCAACGCCCAGTTAACAGCGTTAATCAGAAAGCAGCAGCAAAGTTATGCTGAACTTAAATCTGCACAGGCAAAAGTCAACTCTGCCCGTGCCAAAGTGAAAGATGCCCAAGCATCAAATCAGCAAATCCTCACCCAGATTGCAGACTCCAAAAAAGATTTAAATGTAGTTAGTCCTTTAGATGGAGTAGTGACAGCCCGTAATGTCGAACCAGGTGCAATAGTTAGCAGTCAGACTAATATTTTGACAATTGTTGACCCGAAAACAGTGTATTTTAGAGGTTTTATTCCCGAAGGCGATATTGGCAGAGTGCGTTTAGGACAAACAACAAAAATTTTCATTGATTCTGCACCAAAGAAACCATTAGAGGGTAAAGTAATTGCCATCGATCCGCAAGCTTCATTTACACCAGAAAATATTTACTTTCAAAAAGATCGAGTCAGGCAAGTAGTAGGAATTCGGATCAAAGTTCAAAACCCTGATAGTTGCTTTAACCCCGAAAAACCTTATAGGGAATCAGATTTACCCTGCGCCAAAATGGGGATGCCAGCAGATGCCGAAATTAGTTTGAAGGCAGGAGGCAGGGGGCAGGGGGCAGGGGGCAGGGGAGCAGAGGAGCAGGGGAGCAGGGGAGCAGGGGAGCAGGGGGGGCAGGATAGCGCAGTGGTAGCGAGTCCGCAAGCGGTGGCAGGAGGTAGAAGGGAATGAAACAGCAAATTACTACTTTCTCTCGAAACTTACCCTCATCATCTAATCTGCCAACTACAGCAATTGAAGTTCGCGGTTTGCACAAGCACTATGGAAACTTAGCTGCTGTGCGAGGAATTGATTTGAATGTCTACAAAGGTGAAATGTTTGGATTAATTGGCCCTGATGGTGCGGGGAAAACTAGTACATTTCACATTTTGGGCGGTGTGATGGAAGCAACGGCGGGGGAGGTGCAAATATTTAATCAACCTGCACGAGATGCCCGATTAATTACAGGTTATCTTACTCAACAGTTTTCGCTGTATTTGGATTTGAGTATTGATGAAAACTTGCGTTATGCAGCAGGGTTGCGGCAAGTCGCAGATGATTTATTAAGGGAACGCCGCAATAAATATTTAAAATTAATGAATTTAGAGCGATTTGGCGATCGCTTAGTGGGACAACTTTCTGGTGGAATGAAACAAAAACTGGCGCTGTGTTGTGCTTTGGTTTCGCAACCAGAAGTATTGTTACTAGATGAACCTACCACGGGTGTCGATCCAGTTTCCCGGCGGGAGTTTTGGGATGTGCTGGGGGAATTATCAGCCGAGGGGATGACAATTGTAGTTGCAACACCATATTTAGATGAAGCTGAACGCTGTCACCGCGTGGCTTTGATGTACAGTGGGCAAATTCATGAAATTGGCACACCCAAAGAGTTACGGGCTAACTTAGGCTTGCATCGCTTAGAAGTGCGAACAGCCAACCTGGAAGCTACAGAAGAAATACTCTCCCAGGCTACTCAGACAAATATAGTAGATGTGCAAACTTTTGGCGATCGCTTGGATGTCCTCGTTGAAGATATAAATTCTGGTGAAACCCAAGTTTGCGAACTACTGCAACAACATCACTTACCTTCTCCCAGTATCGAACATGGCGAACCCACATTAGAAAACGTTTTTGTCACGCGCTTGCGACAACAAGGTTCCGCGCCGCAATTTTTTCCGTTTCCCCGTTATCGGAAGAGGGGAGCAGGGGAGCAGGGGAGTAGAGGGGCAGAGGGGCAGAGGGGCAGGGGAGCAGAGGGAGTATTTAATACTCAGGACTCAGAACTCAGCACTCAGGACTCAGCGCTAGCGATATATGCTCGCAATCTCAGCCGGGTTTTTGGCAAGTTCCAAGCTGTTAAAGATGTCAACGTCGAAGTTCGTTATGGGGAAATCTTTGGGTTGTTAGGTGCTAATGGTGCTGGCAAAACTACCACCATTAAGATGCTGTGTGGATTACTAGAAGCAAGCGGTGGTGAAATTTCTTTGGGTGGTGAGACAGGAAATCTGCGTAGTGCAGACTTACGGCGACGCATTGGTTACATGAGTCAAAAATTCACTCTTTACGACGATTTAACTATTTTGCAAAATCTTGAATTTTATAGCGGAGTTTACGGCGTACCTCGCAAACTTCGACGGGAAAAAATTGATTGGGTAATTGCTACCTGTGGCTTAGAAGGACAAGCAAATATGATTACAGGACAGCTACCAGGTGGTTGGAAACAGCGAGTTGCTTTCGGTGCTTGCGTGATGCACGAACCAGATATTTTATTTTTAGACGAACCAACATCAGGGGTAGATCCGTTGGCGCGTCGCCAGTTTTGGAAGCTGATTAATGACTTCGCCCGCAACGGTACAGCCATATTAGTGACAACGCACTATCTAGAAGAAGCTGAACAGTGCAACCGGATGAGTTTTATGGTTGCAGGAGAAACCGTCGCCGAAGGTTCACCCAGTTCTGTCAAAGCCTCGCAACCGGGACAACTAATAGAAATTATTGTTAATCAAAACCAAGTAGCTTCTCAAATACTAAAACAACACTTTGAGTCTTGGCGCGTCTCGATTTTCGCTGATAGTTTACACGTTGTTCTCGATTGTCCCGAACAGGAAATAAATCAACTCACTCAACTTTTAAAAGCTAATCAAATTACCATCAATTCTTTACGTCCGATTCCTTTTTCATTAGAAGATGCCTTTATTGGTATAGTACAGCAATCGCCAAAATAGAAAAACTCTGTAATAAAATTCTACTTCAAACTTCTTGGCGTTTAAAAACACTATGATTTTAGCCAAAGTAATATTTAATATATATGAAACTATATGAAACGAATTCTTGCTCAATGTGTAAAAGAAATAGCTCAATTTCGCCGCGATCGCCTGACGTTGGCACTAGCATTTTTATTGCCATTCATTACCTTAATAGTTTTTGGATTTGCTATTAGATTAGAGAGTAAAGATATTCCTTTAATTGTGCAAGATTTCAACCGCACAAACCTAAGTAATAGCTATATTGAAAGATTGTATGCCACCAATCAATTTGTGCCAAAACAATGGTCTGGTGGCAATCCTACACGCGATGCTATAGATAAGGGAATTGCTAAAGTCGCAGTAATTATTCCGCCGGAATTTAGCCGTGATATTCAAGCAAGTAGAAGTACAAATGTGCAAGTATTGATCGATGCCACTGATGTTAATAATGCTCGTGTAATTAGAAATAACATTCAAAGAGTGACGAACTTTTTTATGCAAGAGCATGGACTGCTACCTGCTACTAATAGCATTACAGCACGAACGCGTCTATGGTTTAATCCTGGGAGATTAGAATCGCTGTATATTGTGCCAGGAACTTACGGAGTTATACTGTGGATTTTTCCTTCATTGCTCTCTGCGATCGCAATGGTACGGGAAAAGGAAAAAGGGACAATTTTACAAGTCTATGCTTCTAGTATTAGTGGCACTGAACTTTTACTTGGTAAAGGATTAGCATATTTATTAATTGCCATCCTTGAAACATTAGTAGTTATGGTATTAGGCTCAATTATTTTCCAAGTCGGTATAGTTAGCAACCCCATAACATTAGTAGTTGGCACTTTATTATTTCTGACAGATAGCGTTTTTTTTGGATTACTTTTAGGAGTCCGTAGTAGTAACCAAAATGCTGCTGTACAAGGCGTTTCTCTCGTAGGTTTTATCACATCCTTATTACTTTCAGGTTTTATTTATCCCCTCAATAATATTCCTTTCCCTTTATCACTACTACCTAACATAATTCCGGCGCGTTATTACATCGATATCACTCGTGATGCCTTCGTGCGTGGTACGGGATTTGGCGGAGTTTGGTTTGATTTACTCATGCTTGCAGCTTTGGGATTAGTATTTTTCAACGTATCACGCCGAGTTTTAAGCCGAATGCAATTACCAAATTAATCTCTCTGTCTTCTCTATGGTTTGATAAAAAGTAACTTTATGAAACTTATTCAGCGATTATTTGATAGTTCATTTTGGGCATTAGTGCGGAAAGAGATTAATCAAATTCTCCGCAATAAGCAATTAATTGTTTTATTAGTTGTCCCGCCAACAGTCCAATTATTGTTGTATGGTTTTATCCTCAATCCCGACGTTCATAACTTACGATTAGGTATCATTGACTATGCCAACATCAGCGCTAGTCGAGAATTAGTTTCAGCCATGACATCAAATCGAATTTTCACCTTAGAATCTGTACCAAGCAGTGAAAAAGCATTGAGTCGTCAGGTAGAAGAAGGAAAGCTAGATGTCGGGGTAGTAATTCCTCCTAATTTTTCGCGTCAACTGGCACAAAAATCAGCAGAAATTCAAGTATTTATTGATGCAGTAAATGCGAATACAGCCGGAATTGCCGGAAATTATATGAATCAAATCATCCAGCAATATAATCTGCAATTAGCCCAAGGTCAAGCAAGTCCCCCAGTTTCACCTGAAGTTGTATTCCTTTATAATCCCGGACTGACAAGTAGTTGGTTTTTTGTCCCAGGAGTTATGGGTTTAGTTTTAACATTAATTGGCACATTAGTATCAGCAATTACAGTTGTTCGGGAAAAAGATACCGGAACTTTAGAACAATTATTAATGACTCCGGCTGCTAACTGGCAAATATTACTATCAAAAATCGTCCCTTTAGCATTTTTATTAATGGGAGATGTTTTATTAGCTATCACTTTAGCAACAGTAATATTTCATGTACCATTTCGAGGTAGTTTTCTGCTATTTTTGGCTCTATCAAGTATGTATGTATTTGTCGGGATTAGCTTGGGTATTTTGTTAGCTACTGTGAATAGTTCGCAACAACAGGTAGTTTTGACAGCTTTCTTTATTAATTTACCAATGGTACAAACTTCTGGAGCGATCGCACCCATTGAAGCCATGCCACCTTTGTTTCAACTTTTATCCCTACTTAATCCCCTGCGCCATTACATTGCGATCGTTCGAGGTATTTTGCTCAAAGGTGTTGGCTTAGATGTACTGTGGATGAATGTTTTGGCTTTAGTCGCTTTTGCTGTTGTTTTATTAACTATTAGTGTTAGTAAGTTTCGCAGTCAATTAAGCTAAAAAACGATTTACAGCGTATTTCTGGTACAAGCGATCGCACTACTACAGCATGGCGTAAATAAACATACCCTTCGGGTGACGCTCCTGCGTCGCTAACGCTACGCTAACATCAGTCGCCTGCGGAGGGAAACCCTCCCGCAGCGCCGGTTCACCATTTCAAACGGCGCAAAAAGCTCAGAATATAATTCTTTTGACTTTTGACTTCCGCCTTGCATAGGCTCAGGCTGGAGAGTTTTACCGTCTCCAAAACGCTACGCGATGGTGCAAAACACCCAGCAAAGGCGATCGCAAAACTACATAATTCGGTAAAATTGGGTAAAGCAATTTTTGCGCTTGTTAAACAAAGGCATCAGCAAACCCATGCAACTGAAACTCAGTGCATCTCGACTTCCCTTCGCCCCCCTCTTGTTAATCGCCCCCTTTTTCCTATGGGGGACGGCAATGGTAGCCATGAAAGGAGTGATACCCCATACTACACCGCTATTCATGGCAGGTGTGCGTCTGATACCAGCAGGGATGTTAATTCTGATTGCAGCAGCATTCATGGGTAAACCCCAACCGAAGGGTTGGGCTGCATGGCTGTGGATTGCTTTATTTGCCCTAGTAGATGGGACGCTGTTTCAAGGCTTTTTGGCAGAGGGATTAGTCAGAACTAGTGCAGGGTTGGGGTCTGTGATGATTGACTCGCAACCCTTGGCTGTTGCCTTGCTGTCGTTGTGGCTATTCCAAGAACAGATTGGTTTTTGGGGATGGCTGGGGCTAGGCTTGGGAGTCACAGGCATTACTTTAATTGGCTTACCTGATGAGTGGATTTTACATTTTCTCGATTCAGGCGCAAATATGACAATCGGCAACTGGCAAGATTTATTTGCTAGTGGCGAGTGGTTAATGCTGTTAGCAGCACTATCAATGGCAGTGGGAACAGTGTTGATTCGATTTGTGTGCCGACATGCTGACCCTGTAAGCGCTACAGGATGGCACATGATTTTGGGCGGATTGCCGCTATGGGGAATTTCATCAGTTGTTGAATCTCAGCAGTGGGAGAATCTGGGAGGATCTGATTTCATGGCCTTGGGTTATGCTACCGTATTTGGCAGCGCGATCGCTTATGGGTTATTCTTCTACTTTGCTTCTAGTGGCAGTCTCACAAGTCTTAGTTCTCTCACCTTCCTAACACCCGTCTTTGCGCTACTATTCGGCAATCTTTTCCTCTCAGAAGTCCTCAGTCCGTTGCAGTGGGTAGGAGTATTTCTCACTTTAATCAGCATCTATCTCATCAACCAACGTGATACTTTAGGAGGACAAAACGACAAAGTTACTGTCGGCGAGATAGCTAATATACAGCAACCAGTTTTAGAAGCATCTGCTAACAAATTGAACCCCATCAGCCTAGCAGTTAGAGAATCGGAACCAGAAATTTTACCCTAACTTGTTAAAATAATTCTTAATTAGTAATTAAGTAAGGGATGAGGGAGAAATCAATTAAAAATGACGCTCTCTACGAGACGCTGCGCGAACGCAGACTCGCTAACGCTGCGCTAACAAAATTTAAAATTTAAAATTAAAGAACTTCTGCCTGGTTGTTGAGTTTCGACTAAGCTCAACTGCCGCGTAGTCGAAACACTGCCTTCTGACTCTTTTTTCCCAATTCCCAATTCCCAATTAAAAATGACAGTTAACATTTGGTCGTCTAGAAGCTATTGTGGTATCGAAGATTTAAAAAGCACGTTCAGGCTGGAACTTGCAATATGAGGCTATGCCGTTCCTCAATTCTGATATTTACCTGTTTTTCTTGCGTGGGTTTTTACCCAAATCGCTCAAGTGCAGCTACACCTAACCTAGCGCCTGAAATTTTAGAACTTGCACAAGCTAGTTCGACAGTTACTGCTAGTCCGGCTGTTTTGAAATATGGTAGTCGAAAATCAGATGTGCAGAGACTACAAACCCAATTAAAGCAGTTGGGGTACTACAGGGGCGTGGTAGATGGACAGTATAACGCCAGTACAGAAATCGCTGTAGCTAAATTCCAGAAACTAAAGGGTTTAAAATTAGATGGGATTGCTGGCCCGGCGACTCAGGAGAAACTGCAAGCAGCTTTGGCAGCGAAAAAGCAGTTTTTCACCTCTCCAATAGTTACTCCTCCAAAAGTTACCTCTTCAATAGTTACCTCTATTGCTCCGACTTCGGCAAATCCTAAAGCACCTGAGAGAGGTTTTGTCTGGTGGTTACTATTGGCCATTGGAGTTTTAGGATGTAGTGGCGCACTTTTTTATCTGCTGAGGTCGTTTCAAAAGGCCAAGCAAGTGCAAAAGTCCGAAATATCAGAGCCTAAAAGCTTGAGTGAAGCTAACAAAGAACCGATTACACCACCTTTACTGGAGACTGTCACTATTCTACAAACACCTCCTCCACCACCAACATTTTCCACAGAATTACTGTTACCAGAAAAAACTTCCCGTCTTGCTAAACTCAATATCGTTGAGGAATTAATTCAAGATTTGCGTAGTTCTGACCCAACGAAGCGGCGCAAGGCTATTTGGAATTTGGGTCAGCAGGGAGATTCGCGGGCAATTCAACATCTGGTTGACCTGATAATTGATGCTGATTCTCAAGAAAGCAGCTTAATTTTGGCAGCTTTGTCAGAAATTGGCATCCGCACACTCAAACCAATGAACCGTGCTTTAGCAATTTCAATTCAAGATGAAAGTCCACAAGTGCGGCAAAATGCGATCCGTGACCTGACGCGCGTTTATGACATGATGGGTCAAATGACTCAGATGTTGCACCATGCGCTAGAAGACCCAGATGCCGATGTGCAAGCAACAGCACGATATGCTTTGACTCAGATGAATCGAATACAAATACGTGACTTGCCAAAGCAACAGAGTCTACAGGAAGATTCTGATAATGATTCACAACAATAGAGATTGGTAGTGTACCCAATACTTCTGGCTTTGTGCATTTTTAATTAAGAATTGGATTTTGGAAAAGTTTACTGGGTTTGGGTTATATCATGTCCGCATAATTAGTTATGCTAACCACAGTCATTACACCCCACCCCCAACCCCTCCCCGCTCTTCGGGAGGGGAGACAAGGCGTAGCTTTGGCGGGGAGGGGTTCTTCGGGTTTAATAAGCAATCAAGCGGACATGATATTAAAGATTTTTTCTTCTCCTTTTTCCCAAAACCCAAGAAGTATTGGCAGTGTACCAAGCTGAATCTGCTGTCAGCTTAAAAATATTTCAACTGGATGTGGATATTAGTATCTGGCCCTACCACTAAAAATGCTGCTTCGTTAAATTTAGGCGCTCTTGTGCGAATTTCTGGGTTGCTGGAAAATCCAAAACCTTCCCTTGGTATACCAAAAAAATTGGTATTGAGAGTGCGGTCATTATTTTGATCGTGGAAGACAGCAACGGCATAACTACCTGCTTTCAAGTTATTAAAGGTAAGTGGTAAAGGATTTTCAGTAATCTTGGTACACTGCTTTTGTAAGCCGCGATCGCCATCGCTAGGAAATCCTTCACTGCTAGCAAATATACTGGCACATACTTGTCCTTGTTCATTCTTCAAGCCATCAATTTCCACGGTGAGTTTGCCGTTAAAATTTGCTTTGGCACTAAATGACCATGCCAAATTTCCCATAACTGCCAATAGCAGCAGACTAACTCTTAAGCCTTTAAGCATAAAATTTTTACAAGGTAAAATGCGATCGCTAAATTATTGAAGCAGGCAGAGGACAGGAGGCAGTGTTTCGACTACGCGGCAGTTGAGTTGAGCTTAGTCGAAACTCAACAATCAAGCAGGAGGCAGAGGGCAGGAGGTTTTATACTCCCTACTTTCCCTCGCTTGGGTAGAGAATTTTGCAAAATCAGTTCAATCAACTAATGGTGTATTGGTAGCTCAAATTAAGAATATGCCAGAGGGTGAGCTAAAGAAATATTTTCCCTAATATTTCCCAATTGAACTTTGTTCATCAGAAAATACCGTTGCATCACCTTCTTTAAGAAATCCACTATAGGCTTCCATACCGTGTTCGCCAATATCCAAACCTTCTAATTCCTCTTCTTTAGATACTCTAATACCTAAAGTAGCTTTTAGTGCCAACCAAAAAATACTACTGAGTAAAACAGTAAAGCCAGCTACTGAGAGAACGCCCAGCAACTGAATGCCAAACTGTCCAAAGCCACCACCGGAAAAGAAACCTTTTTCTGGCCCACGTGTATACCAGGTAAAAACACCAGGGCCAACAGACCATAGACCAACTGCTAGAGTTCCCCAGATACCACAAACTAAGTGAACTGAGGTAGCTCCCACTGGGTCATCAATGCCAAGTTTGTCAAAGAATGTTACAGAGAAAACTACCAGTACCCCAGCAATAAAGCCAATTACTAAAGAACTAGCGACACCTACGTAAGCACAAGATGCTGTAATCCCAACCAAACCAGCCAAAATACCATTGATAATCATTGAGAGGTCTGGTTTACCTAAGTACAACCAAGCTGTGATGGTGGCGGCAATTCCACCGCCAGCAGCAGCCATGTTAGTAGTTAGAGCAATATGAGCGATCGCACCAGGATCGGCAGCCATGACAGAACCGGGGTTGAAACCAAACCAGCCCAACCACAAAATCAAACAGCCCAAAGTAGCAATACTCATGTTGTGACCGGGCATTGCTACAACTTGCTTGTTTTGATATTTTCCAAAACGGGGGCCAAGAAATGCTGCTCCCATCAAAGCTGCCCAGCCACCTACAGAGTGAACCACCGTAGAACCAGCAAAATCCCAAAAGCCTCTATCTGCTAGCCAACCACCACCCCAAATCCAATGTCCGGTAATGGGATAGGCAATACCTACAAGTAAGAGGCTAAAAATTAGGAAGTTAACAAACTTGATCCGTTCGGCGACTGCACCAGAAACGATTGTTGCTGCTGTTCCAGCAAATACTAGCTGGAATAAAAACTTGGCTGCTAAAGGTACACCAGCCCAATTAATGGCACTGAACACACCTTTATAAGCGTCTGCTGTGGCGGGACTGTTATCTACTCCTTTTAAGAAAAACCCATTCAATCCAATGAAGTCATTGCCATCACCGAACATTAAGGCAAAACCGATTGACCAAAAGGCAACGGTAGACAGAGCAAATACAATCAAGTTTTTGGAAAGAACATTGACAGCATTTTTCTGGCGACAGAAGCCAGTTTCTAACATACAAAAACCAGCGTTCATGAAGAATACTAAAAAAGCAGCGATCGCTACCCACAATGTGTCAATAGCAATTTTGAGTTCTGCTGTCGTTGGCGCTGCGGCTGGAGTTTGGGCAACTGCGGCATAACCCCAACCCAACACAATCAGACAAGCGATAGGTAAACAAGCTTGCCAACTGGGAGAAAGTCGCTTAATCAAATTAAATAGCTTGACTTTAGAGTTAGATTGTGAGTTTATAACGTAATTTTTTGCAGACAAATGCCTATTTTTTGTTTTCGATTTTTGTTTGTACATGAATTTGAGCATCATCCTCCAAACCATTCTTAAAAAACGTAAAAAGCAGGTTAAGCAGAAAAAAATCCTGTCCGAAATTAGATCCAATGGGTTTTGATGTTTTTCCTTTAGACAACTTGTTGAAAAACCATAAACTCAAATAACCTTAGTAGGAGTTTAAAAAATTATTAGCACATCTGTAAATATTTTTTATAGTTCTTTGTAAGAAATTTACGATCTATTTTCGGAAAGAGTCAAGTCTTCTTCACTTAATCTTTAATGTTTGAAAAAAGTTGACTGAGAAAGCGCCCAAAATTGTCTTGAATAATGTCAATAAAAAATCAGGTAGAAAGAACTACCCTAAAATGGCTCTTTTAAGCTAACAATGTGATTTTTAGCTCTATTCACTATCAAAACTAAAAAACTGTATTTTATGATACAGTTTTTTGGTTTTTGTGATGAAATATAATTCATGATGCAACAAAAAAGTAACTATATTCTTTCTAGCTACCTATTTTCCAAAATCATAAATTGGAGAATTCAGGATGTTGTTAACTTTTGATACAAAGAGTCAATTCTTTGTGACTTTCAACCTAGATCGATTCATCGCTGCACTCAAAACTTGGTATTAAAAGCAACGTAAAATTAACGTATTTATGCTGAAACAGTAGCTTTACCGAGCTATTTATCCAAGATACAGGGTTTTGCAACTACACAACTCACATAGAATTGTTACAACAAGTCTAACAAACCTAATTTCCTTAAAGAAACCGAGTTTAGAGTACCTGTAATATGGGAGACTTGGCAATATTCCCTATCAATCAGATTTCAGATGAATAACACAATTTCGGATATTGCAGTCCAGACCATCAACGGTGAAGATAAGCAATTAAACGACTACACCGATAAGGTACTCTTAATTGTAAATGTGGCTTCCTTCTGCGGTTATACTTCTCAATACGAGGGGTTAGAAAAGTTGAACCAAAAGTATGGAGAAGCAGGTTTACGTATTTTAGGGTTTCCTTGTAACGATTTTGGTGCGCAAGAACCAGGAAGCAATGAAGAAATTGTGCAATTCTGCACGAGTAAATATGGTGTTACCTTTGAACTATTTGATAAAGTTCATGCCAAAGGTTCACAGCAGCATCCACTTTATGAGCGACTTACTAAAGCTGTTGAGCCAACGGGAGCTGTTGCTTGGAACTTTGAAAAATTTTTAGTTAATAAGCAAGGTGAAGTGGTAGCTCGATTTAATAGTAGTGTCCAGCCAAATTCACCAGAAATAATTGCCATAATTGAGAAAGAATTAGCGAAATAGTCATTTGTCATTTGTCATTTGTCACTAAATCAAAATTTTTGTACTATTGACTGTTAGCTCTGGACTGTTAAAATTATTTACTTCCAGACAGTTAATTGAGAAAATCGGCTCAATGAGTAGTTTAATTTATTTGTGTCTAATTTGTCATGAACGTTGCAATCATTGGTTGTGGTTATGTTGGTTATAAAGTTGCTCAATATTGGCAGCAAGATATGAATTTTGCTGTTAGTGTAACCACAACTTCTCCTGAGCGTGTCCCCGCCCTACAATCAGTATCTCAAAGAGTTGTAGTTACCAGTGGTAATGACATAGATGGTCTAAAATCAGTTTTGCACAATCAAGATGTTGTACTTTTAAGTGTTGGGGCAAAAAATAGGGAAGTTTATGAAAAAACTTATCTACAAACTGCCCAAACTTTAGTTTCGTGCTTACAGCAGATTAAGAGTGTAAAACAGTTAATATACACAGGTAGTTATGCCGTATATGGTGACAGGAATGGTGTATGGGTAGATGAAGAAACACCGCTTGCACCCGCTAATTTAAATGCCCAAATCCTCTGCAAAACAGAAGAGGTGTTGCTATCGGCATCTAGCGAAAATCTCCGTGTTTGTATATTCCGCTTAGGAGGAATCTATGGAACTGGTAGAGAACTGTTGAAAATATTTGGTAGCTATTCTGGTACAACCCGTCCGGGCAATGGTGAGGATATCACAAATTGGGTTCATCTAGATGATATTGTTAGTGCGATAGAATTTGCCCGTCACCGTCGTTTGCAAGGAATTTACAATCTGGTAGATGATGCACATCTCACCAGCCGAGACTTGCTAGATAGCTTATTTGAAAAACATAATTTACCCAAAGTAGAATGGGATACATCTATCAAGAGTACTCGTCCCTATAATGCTTGGGTGTCGAATGAAAAGCTCAAAGAAGCTGGATATGAGTTGATTCATCCACAGATGATTTTTTAGTAGGTATTAAAAACTAGGAATTATGCAACCATCTGCTGTAGCTAACACAACTAATTTGACAGCATCTCCTAGCCAGTTTTACAGTTGGCAGAATTATCGTTGTGCCTACGAAGTACATCAACCAATTAATACAACATCTGAGGGCATTCCCTTACTATTAATTCATCCGATTGGCGTGGGATTGTCGCGGCGATTTTGGCAACGATTTTGTCGCGAGTGGTATAGTACAGGTCAGCGTAATTCAATTTATAACCCTGATTTACTAGGATGTGGTGAAAGTGATATGCCCCGTATAGCTTACACTCCTAGTGATTGGGCAGAACAGTTGCAGTCCTTTTTACAAACAGTAGTCCAAAAACCTGTTATTGTTGTAGTGCAAGGCGCTTTATTGCCAGTTGCTATTCAATTAGTCCAAAAGGAATCAAATTTAATTGCTGGACTGATACTTTCTGGGCCGCCAACGTGGGCTTTGATGACAAATAAACCACCAAAATGGCAGGAAAAATTCCTTTGGAATGTATTAGATTCGCCTTTTGGCAGTGCTTTTTATCGCTATGCACGCACTCCAAAATTTTTACGTTCTTTCTCGATTCGCCAACTCTTTGCTTCTGAAAATGCGGTGGATGCAGAGTGGTTAAATACATTGCTTGCAGGTGCAGAAAATCCTGCAAGCCGCCATGCAGTGTTTTCTTTTTTAGCAGGGTTTTGGCGAGATGATTATACTAGTTTTATGGCCTCTATTCATCAACCAACATTAATAGTTATGGGCGAAACTGCATCGAGTATTAGCCAAGACAATAAAAAAGAAACGCCAGATGAACGCTTGGCTCATTATCTTGCTTGTTTCCCTAAAAATAGAGGTATAAAAATAAACGGACGTAATGTTTTACCCTATGAATCAACCACTGAATTTGTAGGAGCGATCGCGACCTTCATTAATGAAGTTTCTTAGACGATTGATAGTTACATTGTACCAGTTCTCCCATGATAGGTTATGACTGGAATTGATTACTAAAGGCAAGCAAAATTATGTTACCCAATCATCGAGGACAAAGAGTACCCAATGTCACTTTTCATACTCGCAAGAACGACCAGTGGGTGGATGTGACAACCGATCAGCTATTTGCTAATAAGACAGTAGTTGTCTTCTCTTTACCAGGTGCTTATACTCCGACTTGTTCATCTACTCATCTTCCTGGCTACAACGAATTAGCTCCAATTTTCAAACAGAATGGTGTCGATGACATTATCTGTATTTCTGTTAATGATGCCTTTGTGATGAACGAATGGGCAAAGGATCAAGAAGTAGAAAATATCACACTAATTCCTGATGGAAATGGGGAATTTACTGAAGGTATGGGTTTATTAGTAGATAAATCAGACCTGGGGTTTGGGAAGCGATCGTGGCGTTATTCTATGCTGGTGAGAGATGGTGTAATTAACCAGATGTTTATTGAACCAGAGGAGCCAGGAGATCCCTTTAAGGTGTCCGATGCTGAGACAATGCTCAGATACATCAATCCCCAAGCAGTTAAGCCCGAAGTAGTTTCCCTGTTTGCGAAAGTGGGTTGTCCTTACTGTGCCCGTGCTAAGGCAATGCTCAAGGAACATGGCATCAATTACGAAGAAATTACCTTGGGCAAGGATATCACCACGCGATCGCTAAAAGCAGTTGCGGGTGCAACAACAGTTCCCCAAGTATTTATCGATGGTAAATTAATTGGTGGTTCTGAGGCATTAGAAGCCTACTTCGCTGCTAAATAGGGTTGAGTAGGGTTGCAATACTGCATAGGTTTTGCTTAAAAAATAGAAATGTGTAGTGGCGTGGCAAGACTAAAATGTTGCAATAAATTTTCTTGTGGGGCGGGCATCTTGCCCGCCAATTAGGACGGGCTAGAAGCCCATCCCACAAGAGTTTGCTAATGCACAAATTTAGCCTTGCCACGCCAGTAGTAGCGTGGCAAGCTTGAAATAATGTATTAGATGTAGGTTGGGTGGAGCGGAGCGCAACCCAACATATATAAGGATATTGGCTTTGGCAAAGCCTCCAACGCCACTTGCTACAACGCGGGGAACCCGCAAGAGCGCTGTGGCTTCCCAACCTACAATTTTTTTGCAACTCCCCCTAAACCCTTGTCTTCCTTAACTGAACCATATTGCTATATAAGCAGATACCTCGAAATCGTTTTGAGGTACTTCAAAGTCGTTTCGAGGTACTCCAAAGTCGTTTCGAGGTACTTCAAAGTCGTTTTGAGGTACTCCAAAGTCGTTTTGAGGTACTCCAAA